>CAZEPH010000082.1:0-9298 GCA_964514075.1 uncultured bacterium
AGCGCGGCGGCGGGTCGTTCGTCGTGGCGAGCTGCGACCAGGTGAGGGTGTTGTAGTCGAATGCCCACGTGTCGTTGTAGAAGTACGCCGTGTCGCGCGACGCGGCCACGGTGTCCGCGCCGCACGAAATCAGCATCCGGTCGTTCGCGTCGTCGGGGCAGTGCGCCATGCGCAGTCGCGGTTGCGGTTTTGCGGAGCCCGGCGCGCTGGCGACGAGCGTCCAGAATCGCGTCGCGAAATCGAACACCCACGTGTCGTTGAGCGCGGTGTTCCCCGTCTCGCTTCCGACGGCCTTGCGCATTCCCCCGAAGAGGATCATGCGCTTGCGCAGCGAATCGTACGCGACCGCGGAGCCGGTCCGTCCCGCGGGCCCCGCGTTCACCGACGCGAGCAGGCTCCAGTGGTGCGTGTTGAGATCCAGTTCCACCATGTCGTCGGCGAACGCGTCGTCGTTGCGGCTGCCGAAGACCAGGAGCATGCGAACAGAATCCGGATCGTAGAGGTGTCCCGCGCCGTAGCGCGCCGGTGAGATCCCCGTCGTCGCCAGCGAGTCCCACGTCAGTTGCGGTTTGCCGACGGGCCCATAGTTCAGCACCCACGTGTCGTTGGTGGCGCTGTTCGCGTGGCCGTCCCATCCGCCGAACACCACCATGCGATCGTGCGTCGGGTCGTTCACCGCGTGCGCCGCCATGCGTTTGGGCGGCACGCGCCCGCTGTCCGGCTGCGCTTCCCACGCGAGTGGCGAGAGACGCAGCGCCCAATTGTCGTTGTAGTACGAGCCGGACGCCGTTTGCCCGCCGAACACGTGCCAGCATCCGTTGATCACGTCCGGCGTGGACATGAACGCGCCGCGCGGCGGCGGCGGCGATCCGGCCGGCGTAATGCCCGTCCATGCCACGGTGCCGCTGAGGGTGAGCCAGTACTCGTCGTTGAGCGAAAGCGTGTTGTACGCGCCGCCGAAGAGGATCATGCGATCCATGGTGGAGTCGTACGCCGCGCCGTGGTCGTAGCGCGGCACCGGGCGAACCGCCAGTGAGATGGGCGTCCACGTGAACGTCTGCAGGTTCAAGCGCCACGTGTCGTCCAGATTCGGTGTGACCTCGCCGTTACCGCCGAAGAGCACCGCTTCGTCGTGACCGCGGCGATAGACGAGCGACGCGGTTTGACGCGGTTCCGGTGGCGTGCCCTGCACGGTCGGTTTCGTCCAGTTGAGCGTCGTGAGATCGAGCACGTACACATCGTTCGAGAACACCGATCCCACCTGCCCGCCGAAGACGACGAGGCGATTGCGCCGCGCGTCGTAGATCGCGGAGTGCCGGGCGCGCGGTCCCGGCGACGCGCCGGTCGTCGCGAGGTTCGACCACGTGCGTGTGGCGAAATCGAGTGCGAGGACGTCGCTGCTGAGACCGAGTCCGGTGAATCCGCCGTACACGATCATGCGATCGTGCTGTTGGTCGTAGACGGCGACGTGACGCCAGCGTGGAGCCGGCGAGCCGACCGTCGTGTACCGCGACCACGTGCGCGTGCCGAGGTGGTACTGCCACAGATCGCCCAACCCGCCGAACGCAGTGGACCCGCCGAACATCACCAATCGATCGCGCTCGGAGTCGAGGATCATCGACGCCCCGCTCCGTTCCATCGGTGGCGTGCCGGGCAGCGCGGCCCAGTAGTCGCGCAGTTGATCCGCGCGCGCGGTCGCACAACAGAATACGAGTGCGATGACGAGCGCGCGAAACACGCGGTGCGGAACCGTCCGGTCCATCACGATTGCAGGGTACTCCAGGTCTGAGAGAACACGTGCCGGCACAAGGGATGGAGGGAACGCGACCCTTGGGGAGATTGTGCGCTTTTCTAGTGTGCCGGGCGAGCGGAGCGCGCGTCAAGCGAGGGGGCGCATCGGTCCGTTGACCGCCGTGCATTCCGCACGGATACTGCGCGCACGGACAGTCTCCCACCCCGAGGATCGCATGATTGCACGGTTGAGCTCCGGCGCCCTCGTGTGCGCCGTCATCCTGTATTCCGCGCTCGCGTCGCACGCGCGCGCCGCCGACCCGCTCGCCCAGGATCGCATCCTGCGCGACATCCGCTACCTCGCCTCCGACGAACTCGGAGGCCGCATGACCGGCGAGCACGGGTCGGACCTGGCCGCGCGCTACATCGAGAAGCAGTTCCGCGCGGCCGGTCTCGAGCCGGCGGGCGACTCGGGCAGCTACTTCCAGCGCTTCACCGCGACGATCGGCGTGCGTCTCGCGGACGGCAACGCGCTCCGGGTGCGCACGCACGCGGGCGATTCCGCGTACGCGGTCAGCGCCGACTTCATCCCCTTCGCGTTCTCCGACACGGGGCACGTCACGGCCCCGCTCGCGTTCGCCGGTTACGGCATCACGGCGCCCGACCTGCACTACGACGACTACGCCGGCCTCGACGCGTCGAAAAAGATCGTGCTGCTCCTGCGGCACGAGCCGCGGGAGAACGACTCCCTGAGCGTGTTCAACGGGCGCGCGAACTCGCAGTACGCGGACTTCCGCTACAAGCTGATGAACGCGCGGCAGCACGGCGCGGTCGGCGTGATCGTGGTGACGGATCCGGTGAATCATGCGGTCGACGACGACGAGCTCGTCACGCTCGGGAGCGCGGAGGGATTCGGCGGCGGCGACATCCCTGCCGTGCACGCCAAACGCCGCATCGCGGAGTGGCTCCTCGCCACTGCGGGCCTGGACCTCGCACGGGCGCAGAGCGCGATCGACAGCAGCATGACGCCGCACTCGCGCGACGTGCCCGGCGTGGAGGTATCGCTCGACGTGCACCTAGTGCGCGAGCGGCGGCGCGTCGTGAACGTGATCGGGCGCGTGCGCGGGGGCGATCCGCACCTCTCCGCCGAACACGTCGTGTTGGGCGCGCACTACGATCACCTCGGACACGGCGCCGCGGGATCGCTCGCGAGCGATCGCGAGAAGGGGCAGGTGCATCACGGCGCGGACGACAACGCCTCGGGCACGTCCGGCGTGCTCGCGCTCGCACGCGCGTTCGGCGAGCGTGCGCGCCACGGCGCGCGCCCCGCGCGTAGCGTCGTGTTCATGGCGTTCACCGGCGAAGAACTCGGCCTCCTCGGCTCCGCGTACTACGCCAACCACCCGACGATCCCGCTCGATCGGACCGTCGCGATGATCAACATGGACATGGTCGGACGCATGAAGGACGGCAAGGTGACCGTCGGCGGCGTGGGGACGTCGCCGCACTTCCACGCGCTGGTGGACAGCGCGGCGAGCGGCCTCGGGCTGCGCGTCGCGCATGGCGAGAGCGGCTATGGCCCGAGCGACCACACGAGCTTCTACGCGAAGAACGTCCCCGTGCTGTTCTTCTTCACCGGTGCGCACACGGACTATCACCGGCCCACCGATACGTGGGACAAGATCAACGTCGCCGGCACGCGCAGCGTGCTGCAGATGGTGGACCGGACGATGATGCAGCTCGCGAATCAGCCGGAGGCGATTCAGTTCACGAAGGCGGCGGCGGACACGGGGCAGGCACGCGGGTCGTCGGAGGGCGCGGGTTCCTCCGGATACGGCCCCGCCTATCTCGGCACGATTCCGGACTTCGAGGAGTTCGAGGGCGGCGTGAAGCTCACGGGCGTGCGCGAAGGGTCACCGGCGGAAACCGCCGGCATTCGCGGCGGGGACATCATCGTGGGCTTCGCCGGCAAGCCGATCAAGAACCTGTACGACTACACGTACGCGCTGCGCGAGCACAAGCCCGGGGACGTGGTGATCGTGGACATTCAGCGGGACGGCAAGACGATCCCGCTCACCGTCACGCTGGGGCGCCGCAAGAGCGGCTAGGCGAGACGCGGCTACGGGCAGCGATGGTTGTAGTGCGAAGCGAAGTAGCCCAGATCCGGAAGGCTCACCACGTCGTCGCAGCTGAAGTCGAAGCACTCGTTGTAGCCGGGTGATCCCTTCGCCCGCTGGAACGTCGATGCGAGGTTGCCCAAGTCCATGAGGTCGACGCGGCCATCAGCGTTCGCGTCGTACGAGCGATACGAGAGCGTCGCGACGTCGAATCCGCCCGCCGTCGCGCGCAGCGTTGTGCAGCAACCGCCCGCACCCCGCACGGTGATCGTCGTGAAGCCATTCGCATCGGTGGGCGTGTTGGCGCTGAGTTGCGCAAGCGATCCGCAGGGCGAGCCGCCGTACAGCGGACACGTGCCGCTGGCCGTGACGATCACCTCGTTCGCAGGCGTGTCCGGGAGCGGAAACCCCTCGAAGTCGACGAGGGTGAGCGACAACGTCGTCGCGACGTCTCCGAGCGGACACAATACGGGAAGCGTGCATTGACCGTTGGAGGTCCCGCTCCACGTGACCGTGCAGTTCGGGGCATAGGGGACGCAGGCGAACGCAATCGATGCCCAGAGAAGACCGGCGCACACGCCGGCCGCACAACGCGCGCGAAGGAACATGACGCTCTCCACAAAGACCGGCGCCTGAGCGGAGGCGCCGCACGCCGGAGAAGAGGTCTCTCTACTTTCGCGGATCATTCACCCAGTCGGCAATGAAAACGTTCGTGTCGTGCCCACCGCCGTTGTGACGGTTGGCGCACCACATGAGCCGCTTGCCGTCGCGCGAAAGCATCGGGAACGCATCGAACTGCGCATCGTACGTGACCTGTTCGAGCCCCGTGCCGTCGCGATTCACCAGGTACACGTCGAAGTTGCGCTTCTTCGGATCGTTCACGTTCGACGCGAAGAGAATGCGCTTCCCGTCGGGCATCGGAAACGGACAGAACGTGGCCGCATTCAGATGCGTGACCTGCGTGTTGTTCGATCCGTCCGCGTTCATCGTGTAGATCTCCAGCACCGACGGGCGAATCAGATTCTCCGCGATGAGCGCGTCGTAGTCCGCGACCTGCTCCGGCGTCTCCGGGTGAAACGCGCGGTAGACGATCCACTTTCCGTCCTTCGACCACCACGGACCGCCGTCGTAGCCCTTCGTGTGTGTGAGCTGACGCACGTTGGTCCCGTCGATGTTCATCACGTAGATCTCGGGGTCGCCCGTGCGCATGGACGTGAATACGACGCGCTTGCCGTCGGGTGAGACCACCGCTTCCGCGTCGTAACCGTCCTCGTGCGTGAGGCGCTGCAGGTCGCTGGCGTCCGTGCGCGCCGTGAAGATGTCGAAGCTCGGGTAGAGCGCCCACACGTAGCCCTTCGAGTAGTCGGGTTTCGGCGGACACTCGGCGGACGCGAGGTGCGTGCTCGCGAACAGCACGCGCGTGCCGTTCTTGTAGAAGTACCCGCACGTCGTGCGACCCGTGCCGGTGCTGACGCGGCGGAGCTGCGATCCGTCGGCGCGCATCACGTACTGCTGATCGCACGGGTAGTCGCCGCGCGTGGACTGAAACGAGACCCACTTGCCGTCGAACGACCAGTACGCCTCCGCGTTCTCGCCGCCGAAGGTGATCTGGCGCACGTTGCGCAGGCGCACCTCGCGCGGGTCGCGCAGCGAGTCAGACGGCGCGGAGCGCGCAGGCATGACCTGCGGCGCGGGCGGGTCGCCCGCAACGATGCAGCGCGTCTGCGCGACGGCGAGGACCATGGTCGCGGCGATCGTCGCGGCAACCGTGCGCTGGGCGAAGCGTGATCGGGTCATGTGCTAGAGGATCCTGCCAAAGAGTGTTGTGGTCGCCACGACGAGTCTCTCGTGTGTGTCTCTACGCAACCGTCGCCGGCACGTTGGGTTCGTACGCGCAGATGTACCCCGCGAGCGCCGACGCCGCCACCGTGAGCGGTGACGCGAGGTACAGCTGCCCCGGCCCGGAGCGCCCGGGGAAGTTGCGGTTCTGCGCGCTGATTCCGACCTGATCCGGCCGCGTCGACCCACCCGGCCCCGCGTTGATGCACGCACCGCACGATGGGTCGATGATCTCCACGCCCGCGCGCGCGAACACGTCCAGGTACCCGCGCGCCGCGCAGTACGCCTTCACCTCCTGCGCGCCGAATTGGATGTAGAACTTCACGCCGGGCGCCACGCGCTGTCCGCGTGCGAGCCCGTCCGCCAGCACGCGCGCGTACATGTCCATGTCCTCGCGCTTCCCCGCCGTGCACGACCCGCCGTACGCGGTTTCGATCGCGACGCGCGGGCCGAGCTGATCGATCGGCACGCCGTTGCCGGGATCGCCGGGGAGCGCGACGAGCGGCCGCATCGACGACGCATCGAACTGCAGCGTTTCCTCGTACACGGCGTCCGCGTCGGCCTGCCACTTCATGCAGTGCGCGAGGGCTTCGTGCCCGCCCATGCCGCGTTGCGCAACGAGGAACGCCGCGGTGCGCTCGTCGGGCGCCACGATCCCCGTGAAGCCGCCGACCTCCGCGGCCATGTTCGTCATCGTGGCGCGTTCGTCGATGTCCAGCGCCGTCACCGCCGGCCCGGTGTATTCGATGATCTTCCCGAGCGCCTGCCCGCTCTTCACGTACGGATGCGCCAGGATCGCGAGCATGAAGTCCTTCGCGGTCACGTTCTCCGGACGCACGCCGGTCACGTGCATGCGCACCGTCGCGGGGACGCGCACGCGCACGTCCTTCGTGATCCACGAGTTGAAGATGTCCGTTGTGCCCACGCCGAACGCGATGCATCCCACGGCGCCGGAGTGCGGCGTGTGCGAATCCGTCCCGGCGATCACCTGCCCCGGCAGCGCGTAGTCCTGATAGACCTTGGAGTGGCAGATCGCTTCGCTGCCGCCGCCGCCCGGCACTTCGCCGTGCACGCGCACACCTTGCTGCGCCGCGAATTCCTCTTGGATCACCGGCAACCGGTTCGCGAGGTCGAGCAAGCCTTGCTTCTTGCGTTCCTCTGACATCACACGCGAGAGGAACGTGAGGTGATCGCGGAAGAAGTACACGGACGCCGGATCGACGATGCGTCCATCCGCGCCGACCATCTCGTTGAACCACGCGGCGGCCATCGGCGTGACGTATTCGTGGGAGAAGCGAATGTCCGTCCGCACGAATCCGGCGTCGCCCGGCTGCACGTACGGGACGCCGCACGTACCCGTCGACAAGTCGGTCACCATGTGCGCGGCGAGGATCTTCTCCGCGAGCGTCATGGGCCGCTGCGCAGTCGTGATCGCCGGAACGCGCGCCTTCCCCTGCAGGCGCGCGAGGTTGTAGCGGAACAGGCCGCCGTAGCGAATCACATCGCGTGTGATGTCGTCCGCATCCGCCATGAACTCTTCGAGCGGGATCTCGGCGCCCTCGCGCACGCGATCCAGCAGCGCGAGGTTGGTCGACGTGAGCACGCCCAAGTTCTGGCAGTTCTGCCGGTAGATGCGCTCGAAGTTCTCCGCGAACACGACGCGCAACCCGGCGCACAACTCCGCATACGGCGACGCTTCGCGGCTGGAGCCCTTGCCACGCCGCTTCCCCGCGACGCTCGCGACAAAGCCACCCGCCTTCACCGATCCCGGCGTGACGGGGAACTCCGCGCCGCACTTGAGCCCGAGGTACGGGAAGTCCCCCAGCTTCTCGTCGAAGTGGAAGCAGATGTGCGCCGGCGTGATCTCATCCGTGGAGATGTTGTCGCGCAGTTTGTGGTCGGGGCGCGCGGCGTCCCACGCGAGGTCGTCGCCGGCGAGCTGCGCGCGGACCAGCGCCGGATCTTCGGTGAGAAACAGGATGCGCCCGCCGAAGCGGACGGTGTCGGGAAGCGGGTCCACGGCCCGCGAGCGGAGGAAGTCGTTCATGGGGACGGACACTACCACACGAGGCGATTCCCGTTGCATTCCGCACGCGCCCCGTGCGAAGCGCGGCGCACTCGTTCGCTGGACCTCACGCCGGCCGCTCGCGAACCACGCGGGGCACGATCCCTGCAGGATCGATGGGAGAGGGTTGCGCCACGTGGGCGACTTTCGTAGACTGCCCCACGCTTCTGTCGTCTACATGCACCACAACCCTCACGACACGCCGCTGCCGGGTGCTCCGCTGCTTCCCCACCCTCCCGGCGTGTGCAGGTCGTCACGCCTGTTGGTGAGGACAAGAATGACAACGTCGACACGCATGCGCGCGTGGGTGCGCACCATCGCACCCAGCGCGATCCTCGGTCTGTGTGTTTTCTTCGGGCACGCGACGCCGGCAAGCGCCGCGCGGTTTGGCGTATTCCGCAACGGCGGGACACAGGTCGACACCACCGGATTGCAGTACATCGGCTCCGAGTGGACATATCGCGACATCCGCCCGCTCAGCAAGAAGTGGTGGTTCCAGGCGGACTCCGTCGTGTCCTCCAATTGTGCGGCGGGTATGGAGGTCGTGTTCAACCTGACGACCGCGCCGGACACCTCGCTCAACGCGTACTTCCCGCAGAACATCCCCGCGTGGGTGGATTCCGTGCAGCGTCTCGTCGAACGGTACGACGGCGACGGCGTGAGCGACGCACCCAACCTGCAGTGTCCCGTCCGTTACTGGCACGTGATCGAAGAGGACACGTTCTGGAAGGACGAGGTCGACGCATACCTCGCGTTCCTCGCGATCACGCGTGCCGCCGTGAAGAGCGCCGATCCCACCGCGCAGGTCGTGCTCATGGGAATCTCCAGCGACAACTGCGGCAGCGCGGCGTACTGGGCCGGCGCGGTGACGGCGCGGCCGGCGAACTTCCGCCTCGTGCCCGAGGACAGCCTCGCGCGGTTCACGCTCCGCACGCACCGTCTCTTGCACGAGGGCAACTACGACGTCGTGGACGTGCACTGCTACGAGACCGATCCCGTGTTGCGCGGGAAGTTCGCGTGGCTGCGCAGCCTCATGTCCGATCCGTCCAAACCGATCTGGACGCACGAAGGCGGCGGCCCCTACCAGACGCGCGTGCAGGGCTACACGGACACGCTCAACGCGTATCAGGTCGTGCGCGGGTTTACGGAGGCGTTGGCCAACGGCGCCGAGCGCTTCTCGAACGCGTACAACCCCTCGGTCCCGTCCAACTGGGACGGCAGCGAGTCCTTCCAGAACGTCGCGCTGCGGCGCCGCCTCACCGGCGGCGGGATGACACCAAAGCCGTCGTTCGAAACGTACCGTTTGCTGAGCGAAAAGATCGGGGACTTCACCTTCGCGTCGGACGAGAGTCAGCGCGACGGCTTCGACGAACGCTCGTCGCTCTTCAACATGCGATTCGATACGCCGCGCGGCCGCGTGTTCGTCGCGTGGTGTCCGAGTGACGTGCGCCCGCTGTACCTCAGCGCCACGACGGAAACAGTGAAGATCACGCACCCTGTCACCGTGGCCGGGCAGACGGCGGATCAGGCCGTTGTGGAGTACGTC
>CAZEPH010000083.1:0-9293 GCA_964514075.1 uncultured bacterium
CGCCGACGGCGACGTACGTCGTGTCCCCGTTGACCACGCGTACCCGGCGCCGCACAGACCCGATCGGCGTCACGAGGGTGTCCACCGTGGTCGGATCGGTCTTGGCCAATGTCAATTCCGCGAGGGGAATGAAAATCGGCACCCACGCATCGGTATCCATCCGGCGGCGATACTCATAGTAGTTCGTCGTGTCCGCGCCGACGCGGAAGTAGAACGACAGTGATTGGTCCGGGCGGAGTTGCGGCGTGCGCACCCACAGCTCGAGTGAATCGTAGAGCGAGTACGACTCGTCCGCCGTAATGCGAAACGCGCCGGTTTCCGCCGACGGCTGCACATTCGTAAACTGCAGCAGAAGCGCGCGCTCCGGCAGGAATCCTGTGCCCGTCAACGTCGGATCGCGCTGCACGGTGCCCGGCGGCGGCTCGTAGGGCGTTCCGGTGTTTTGCTTCGTGTCCGCCACCAGCACGTCGAGTCGTTGCCCGAGCGCGGCCAGGTCGCTAGGCACCGGTACGCCCAGCCACCGGTTTCCGATGACCTCCAATCGCACCAGCTGGATCGTCACCGGGTACGGCAGTCCCTCCACCCACATGCGCACATGGTTGATCTGCGCCCACGTCGGAGCCGATGCGCCGGCGGAGCGGTGCGGGATCGCCCGCGCCAATGGGATTTGGTACAGGCGAAATCCGTTTTCATTGGCCGGCTTGTAGACGGATGTGTCGGGATCGGCGAGGCGAATCGCAAACTCGAAATAGCGCTCCGACCGATCCAGATTGCCGTTGATGGAAATATCTTCGGTGTCAGGACCGCCGCCGTTGCGTTCCAGGCCGTTGATGTGGGTGAAGTCCGTCGCCTTGTCGCGCGCGATGTCGTACGCGTAGTCGTCTCCGCTGGGATCCTGTGGGGTCCCGTCCGGAGCGATCGGGATTCCCTGTGCGATCTCCTGCGCAGTGAACAGCGTGTCGAGTCCCGTGTCCTCCGAGAGCGCATCCAACTGGCCGTCGCGGTTCTTGTCTTCGGTATCGAGCCGTCCGTTCGGCGCCACGCCGTGCTGCCACACGGCGTCCTCGTTCATCGTCCCGAACTCCACGTGCAAGACGACATCGTGCAGATCCGCGGCATTCGCGGCGCCACGCGGCACGGCCAGGGAATCCGCGACGCGCAAGAGCAGGTCGAGGTACTGCGCGCGTTCCAGGTCCTCTCCCGTTTGCGAGAGAGCCTGCGTGAGTCCCGCCCACGATTGATCCGTCCGCCCTCGCGCGGCGGCGTCGGACTGATTCGGATCAACGCGCCACATGAGGGCCGGCACACGGTTCGTGCGCTCCGTCTCCGAGAGCGTCGAGAGCAGGTCTGGATACACGTCGCGCACGAGCAGCGTGCTCTCGGGCGGCAGGTTGTACCAACGGAACGCAGCCTGGTCCCTGTATGCATTCGTGCGCGCGGAGTCGAGCGCAAAGGGCACGCTACTGTAGAACCAACGGCGATAGTCGGTCAGCGTGGAGGTGATGTCCTTGATCCCCTCCATGTCGTCCAGATAGGCCACGTTGCGGGTGTTCGGATTGGGAATGCTGACGCCCATTTCGCTGCTGATCGTCAGGTTCGACGGCGCACTGCCCGCCCGGATGAGCGGCAGAGCGTCGACCATTCTGGTCATGAACTCAGGCTGAAATTGGAAATTCCCCGCCACGTCGCCGACGAGCGTCCGTCCCGGAGAGTCACCGAGACGGGGGTGCTCAATGCGCGAGACGCCGCCGCGACCTTCGTACAGGACCGTGGCTCGCATGTCGTGGCCGGCAGTACCTTCCTTGCCGCCGATCCGAAAACTCGTCGTGGCACCCATGATAGTGTTCTGCGCGAGGCTGAAGAGAGGGTTGAATGCATAGTCGACGCTGATCTGCCCGTTCGCGCGGCGCGCGCGGTCGCTCTTGAGTTCGATCACGCCTGTTTGGTAATCAATCTCGTAGTCCACGCCGGCGGTCAACTCCTGTCCGTCGAGGAGCACCTTCACCGAACCCTCGCGAATGTCGAAGCTCCCGAGTTCGATGCGCGTCAGGATCCCGGCGCCTTCGGTCTCAATGAAGTACTTGTTCTGGAAGCCGACCGGCCGCGACTCCCAACTGCGGAAGTAGAATTGCGGATCCACATCGCCTTGGAGTGCGGTCGAGTCGTTGAACGGCTCGAGAGAGGGAAACCGCAGGTAGCCGTGCACGCCGTCGATCCAGCGCGCGTCCACCCTGCCGTCGGGTTGCCGGTTTCCCTGCTCGTCCTCCTGGTCCAACCCGAGAATCTCGATGTACGGGCGGCCTTGCAGCGTCGGCTGCGGCTCGCCGGGCAGGTCGCGCTTGATCGTGAGCTTGAACGTCGGCGACGTGGGATCGATCGGGCTCGTTCCGAGGTCGTAGAACATGCGCGCCTCATAGATGCGCGTTGGACCCCAGGGGCCGGCGGTCAGATCGGTGATGTCCCGCACGTTGAACGGCACGCGCAGCGCCTTCAGAAACACGGTATCGCCCGACGCCGGTTGCGAGAAACGGGGAACGGGAATCGTCTCCCCGCTCACTTGCACGGTGTAGCGCACGGCCAGCGTCGAGTTCACGCGGTTGTACGTCAGCGCGTCGTTCAGGACGATGAGAGGGTGTCCCACATAGAACTGATCGACGTAGTAGTCGACGTTCACGCGAAGCAGGTTGAAGTTCCCGAGGACGTTCAACGTGTCCGGCGTTCCGCGGTCGCTCGGCACGGAGAACGCTCGTCCGAGGCGCGTAGCGCCTTCGCTGACTGCGTTGTTGTTGTTGTTGCCGTCGTCCAGGTAGACCTCGAGAGACGCAAGGTCGATGGTCTCCCCCTGTTGCGTGGGATCGTTGAGGAAGAAGAAGCGCCCGAGGATGAACCGATCGTCGTCGATGCGCGGGCTTTGCTTCTTGTCCGGCGTAAAGAGCTTGCGTCCCGACTTCGCTTGCTCCTTGCTCGCGATCGCCTGCACATTGAGTCCGCCGAGAGCGGCCTCGGTCCGAATACCGAACAGGCCTTGGTGCTGCCCGCCGTAGCTCACGAACTGTGAGCCTCCGAGAGAGATGCTGGTATTACCCAAGTTCAGCGAGCGAATGATCTCGTCGCGGTATCCCGTGTAGTCGATGTGAATGCGGTTCTCGAGGTCGCTCTGCACGTTGCTCTTCTGGTCGACGTCGACCTTGATCTTGTCGCCGATCGACCCACCGAGATTGACCTGCAGGTCCTGCTTCATCGTGAGAGATGGAAATGCGGACTGCCGCCGGACGAGGGGGTTGGGGTTGTTGACCTGGTAGTCGCTCACGCCGCCGATCTCGACGCGCTCGCTTCCGTTCACGCTGAGGTTCGCGCCCGTCCCGAAGATTCCCGCGAGGCTCTTCGGCGTCTCGATCGCCAGCTTGATCCCGGTCTTGCTGACGATCGGACCCGTGTAGACTGGCGTCTGCACCTCCGCGTACTGGCGCCACCGGCTGCGCAGCCCGTACGCGAGCTCGTCCCGCGCGTACGTGGACAGGGTCTGCGCGTGCGGCAACTGCAGCGACACGCCGTCGTAGGTCCGCTCTCGCGTGAGGACGCGGGAGTCCACGTTGAAGGACACCGGCGCCGCGATATCGCGCGGGCGATTCACGTTCAGCACGGAGAGCGGCTGGTACAAGACAGGGCGTTCGAAGAGGTCGGGGATGCGCTCCGGCAACGGGCTCGCCATCCCCAAGAACGCGCCATCGCCCGGCTTCAGTTGGAAGTACCCGGACGCACGGCGACGCACGCTGGGTCGGCGCCCGCGCACGTCGGGCGGGATGGGAGGACCGTAGACCGTGCCCGGTGGAGGCGTCGCGAACTCTGCGACCTGCAGCGAGTCGAGGGCGAGCGAGTCAGGGATCGGCGATGAGGCGAGGGCCAGGGAGTCGCCAACCGGGGACGCGTCGAGAGCCAGCGAATCCACCGCTGCCGCGAGCGTATCGGCGTCCAAGGATGCCTCGCCCAAGCTGTCGGACGCAGCCCGGACCGGAGGCGCGGAGACGTCCGGGGAATCGCTCACTGCGATCGAGTCTTCGACAACCTCGTCGAAGAGCGAATCCTGCACCGCCTCCCCGTTGTCTGCGGCGTCGTGGCTCTTCGAGATGGTTTGGGTGTGCGGCGACTGCGGCGCGGGCGCCAGGTTGGCGCGACGGATCGACGAGCATCCCGCCGGGAGAACGGCGATGCACGCGATCGATACGACAGTCAGGAAGGCTCGAATACGTCCTGCCTTCAGGAGCAGTCCTCCGCCCTGGTCACGAAACGTGGGTTGTGCGATGGGAGTTGGCCCAGCGCCGGGCAGACGGCGCACAGGACGACGCGGATGCACTTCGGCCAGACGGCGTACACAACGGGCCCTGTCGGGGTTCCCAGGTTTCTTCGCGGCATATCCGGCCGGAGGGTACGATCCCTCGCGTTACGGTGCAAGGCTCGTGCTAGACTGCCGCTCCATCGATGACACGAATCGTCGCCTATGTGCTTCGCCAACACTTCGGGCCGTTCCTTCTGGGCTTCGGCGTCGTCACCTTTCTTCTGACGACCGACTTCCTGCTCGACTACCTGGACATGCTCATCAACAAGGGCATTCCGGCTTGGGTCGTCGGGCAGTTGTTCCTATTCGCCCTCGGGTGGATGATCGCTCTCTCTATTCCCTGCGGCGTTCTCGTCTCGGTGTTGATGGCGTTCGGCCGCATGGCCCAAGACAACGAGATCACCGCGCTGCGGGCGAGCGGCGTGAACCCCGCGCGCGTGCTGACCGGGCCACTCATCGCGGCCACGCTTCTGGCCGCCGGTCTTGCCTACTTCAACGACCGCATCCTCCCCGAGACGAATCACCGGTACGCCAATCTGCTTCTGGACATCGGACGGAAGCGGCCCGCGGTGGAAGTGCGCGAAGGCGTACTGAACACCGACGTCGAGGGATATGCGTTGCTCGCGGGATCCGTCGACGCGGAGACCGGCGAGTTGCGCAACGTGGTCGTCCTGCAGGCCCCGCGATTCGGGGAATCCACCGGACCGGTGACCGCCTGCGCGCGGCGCGGCCGGCTCGCGTATTCGCATCAGGGGACCGTGCTGTCGCTCAGCCTCTTCGACGGCGAATTGCACGACGGCCTCGGCGACGATCCGCGCGCGTACCGGCGCCTCGCCTTCACGAGGCAAACGATCAACATCCAAGGCATGAACACGGAGTTGTTGCGATCACAGCGCCAGTCGCGCGGTGATCGGGAGATGACGACGGAAGGCATGTTGGAGGAGGTACGGCGCACGGAGGTCGAACGCGGCGCCTCCCTGCATCGGGTCGAAACCGCCGCGCGGCAACTCGGGTACCCGGGGGCGGCCGCCGCCCTGCGATCCCTCGCTCCCGCACGGCGTGGATGGCGCGCCCTCTTCGGCGGCGCGGCGCGCGTATCTCCGGCTCCCGCTCCCTCACCCACCCCGCCGGGTGTGACGCTCTCCGGCGGAGCCGCGCAGGCGAGACAGACGCTCGACATCGCGCGCGCCGAGATGGAATCGCAGGAGCGACGCATCGACTCGCTCCGAGTGGAGATTCACAAGAAGTATGCGATCCCGTGCGCGTGCATCGTGTTCGTCTTGCTGGGGGCGCCGCTCGGCATGCGCGCGCGGCGCGGAGGCGTCTTGATCGGTTTCGCGAGCGTGGGGTTCTTCGTGCTCTACTACCTCTTCCTGATCGGCGGGGAGAACCTCGCGGACCGCGATCTCCTCTCCCCCGTCGTGGCGATGTGGGGCGCGAACGTCGTGCTCGGCGGCGTCGGCCTCCTCCTCACACTGCGCGCGTGCGACATCCGCCTCTGGCCGGTGCGCCGCCGCCGTGTCCGGGCGGCCCAATGACGCTGCTCGATCGCACGCTCCTGCAGCGCTTCTTCGGATACTGGCTCGTCGGGCTGGTCGGCTTCACCGCGATCTTCCAGCTCGTGAACTTGTTCGAACGCATCGACACGTTCATCGATACGCACGCGCGGCCGATCGCCGTGGCGCGCTACTACCTGTACGGCACGCCCGCGATCGTGCAGTTGATCCTGCCGATGACGCTCCTTCTGGCCACGTTGCTCGCGCTCGGGCAGACGACGCGCCTGAACGAACTGCTCCCCGTACGCGCCGCCGGTTGGAGCATTGCGCGCATCGTGCGTCCGATACTCGTGTGCGCGGCGCTCGCATCGATCGGCGCCTTCTTCCTGGGCGAAACCCTCGTGCCGTGGAGCACGCAACGCCGCGATCGCGTCCTGGCCGCCGACATCCGACGCGAGATTCCCGAGCAGCCCGAAGTTCGCGCAAACCTCACGTACTTGGGCGACGGCGGACGCGTGTGGAGTGCGAAGCAGTTGGATCAGCGCGATTCGTCGCTCCTGCACGTCACCGTGCAAGCCGTGCGCGACGGGCGGGTGACGTGGCGCGTGGATGCAGCGGCGGGCCGGTACGCGCGCGGCGCGTGGACGCTCACGAACGGCGTCGAACGCACCTTCAGAGTTGCGCCGGGCGACACGACGCGGGGCGTGCGCCTCCTGCGGGAACGGGCAGCGCCGTTCGCCTCTCGCACGTTCGCGTCGCTCGCAGATCCACCCGCTGCGATCGGCTACATCGAGGAGCAACCGGCGCAGATGGGGGCGTTCCGCTTGCGCGAGCATATCCAGCGCGTCCGCTCCACAGGCGGCCGCGTGCAGCGCTTCGTGACGATCTATCACACACGGTGGTCGTGGCCGGTCGCCAACATCGTGGTGACGCTGCTCGGCGTTGCGCTGGCGTCGCGCCTGCGCCGCGGCGGCGTGGCCGTCGGCGCGGGTATTGCGCTGTTTCTCTCGTTCCTCTACTACGGGATCATGAAGACGGGCGAAGCGCTGGGCTACAGCGGCTCGCTCCCGCCGATTCCCGCAGCGTGGTTGGGCAACGCGGTCTACGCGCTGGTGGCGGGCGTGCTGCTCTCGCGCATGGAGCGATAACTCCGCGTCAGCGGTGCCGGAGTCCCGTGCATTTCCTGCAGACTCATCACGCTGAGGCGACCGCGCTGCGCGGCCTCGATCGCATGCACCGCAGCCTCGGCGCCCGCCAGCGTCGTGATGCACGGCAGGCGATGCTCCCACGCCGTCGTGCGCAGCGCCCAGCCGTCGCGATGCGACGACGCGCCGAACGGCGTGTTGATCAGAAGCGCGATCTCCCCGCTCTTCAGCGCGTCGACGCCGTTCGGCCGCCCCTCGCTCACCTTGCGCATGTCCGTGACGGGGAGACGCGCCGCGCGCAGCGCCGCCGCGGTCCCGCGTGTGGCAGCGAGCGTGAAGCCGAGCGCATGCAATCTCCGCGCGATCGGAACCACCGCGCGATGGTCGCGCTCGCACACGGTCACAAACGCGGTACCGCGCGTCGGCAGACGCGTGCCCGCCGCGAGCATCGCCGCGTAGTAGGCCGAGCCGAAGTCGTCGGCGATCCCCATCACTTCGCCGGTGGATCGCATCTCGGGTGAGAGCGCAGGATCCACGCCGAGGAACTTCGTGAACGGAAACACGGGTGCCTTGATGCACACGCGCCGGACGCTGAGGTCTTGTGTCAGTCCGCACTCGCGCAACGATTCCCCGAGCATGAGCCGCGTCGCAATCTTCGCCAGCGGTACGCCCGTCGCCTTCGCCACGAACGGGACCGTACGCGAGGCGCGCGGGTTCACTTCCAAGACGTGCGGCACGCCGTTCGCGCCGGAGAGCGCGAACTGCACGTTCATGAGCCCGACCACGCCGAGAGCGTCCGCGAGCCGCCTCGTGGCGTCGCGAATTGCGTCGAGTTGCGCCGGTGTGATGCTCTGCACCGGCAGCACGCAGCACGAGTCGCCGCTGTGCACGCCCGCCTCCTCGATGTGCTCCATCACACCCGCGATGACGCAGTCGCGCCCGTCAGACACGGCGTCGACGTCCACTTCCGTCGCGTCCTCCAGGAAGCGATCCAACAAGAGGGATCGACCCGGCGCCGCATCGAACGCGGTGGCGGCGAAACGCCGCAGCTCTTCGCGGTCGTAGACGACGGCCATGCCACGGCCGCCGAGGACGTAGGACGGTCGCACCAGCAGCGGGTACCCCATCGTCTCGGCGCGTTCCTCTGCCTCATCGAGAGAACGTGCGATGGCGTACGCCGGCCGTGCGAGCCCGAGGCGATCCAGCAACGCCGCGAACTGCTCGCGGTCCTCCGCACGATCGACCTCGTGCGGGCGCGTGCCGAGGATGCGCACGCCCGCATCCGCGAGCGGCCGCGTCAGGTTGAGCGGTGTTTGTCCGCCGAACTGCACGATCACGCCGTCCGGCTTTTCGCGCGCATGAATTTCCAGCACGTCCTCGAGCGTGAGCGGCTCGAAGTACAAACGGTCGCTCGTGTCGTAGTCGGTGGACACCGTCTCGGGGTTGCAGTTGACCATGATGCTCTGGACACCTGCCTCACGCAGGGCGAACGCCGCGTGACAGCAGCAGTAGTCGAACTCGATGCCCTGTCCGATCCTGTTCGGTCCGCTGCCGAGGATCATCACGCTGCGTCGCTTGACAGGCGGGCACTCGTCTTCTTCTTCGTACGTCGAGTACAGATACGGCGTGTTCGACGCGAACTCCGCCGCACACGTATCCACCATCTTGTACACGGGACGCACGCCGCTCGCGTGGCGGCGCGCGCGCACCTCGTCCTCCCGCGCGCCCGTGAGGTGCGCGATGCGACGGTCGGAGAATCCGTCTTCCTTCGCGCGGCGCAGGAGATCGTCCGGCACGTGCGCGAGCGGTGTGCCGCGCAGCGCGCGCTGCACGTCCGCGAATTGCTGTAGTTGATCGACGAACCACGGGTCCACCTGTGTGAGCGCGTGCAGTTCGTCGACCGTCCAGCCGTGTTCGAGCGCGTGCACGATGACGTGCAGCCGGTTTTCGTTGGGCGCCGCGAGCAGCCGCGTCATCTCCTCGCGCGAGAGATCGCCCGGCCGCCACGGGCGCACGGCCTCCAGCGAGCGCAGCGCCTTGAAGAGCGACTCGCGGAACGTGCGGCCGATCGCCATCACCTCGCCCACGGATTTCATCTGGGTGCCGAGGGTCGCATCCGCGCCGGGGAACTTCTCGAAGGCGAACTTCGGAATCTTCGTGACGACGTAGTCCAGCGCCGGTTCGAACGCGGCGGGCGTGCTGGCGGTGATGTCATTCGGCAACTCGTCCAGCGTGTACCCGAGCGCGAGTTTCGCCGCGATCTTCGCGATCGGAAACCCCGTCGCCTTCGACGCCAGCGCCGACGAGCGCGACACG
>CAZEPH010000084.1:0-9060 GCA_964514075.1 uncultured bacterium
GGTGTTGATGCCGCGAATCCCGATCTCACTGATGAGAAGGTGCGTACCCGTGACTGCACCGGACACGCTGCCGGGTGTCGCCGGAGCGGCTGCGCCCCACGCGGTTGCGGAGAGGAAGTTCTCGGTCGTTTCGTCGGCGCCGCCGATCAACTGCGCGCGCACCACGCCGGCCGTCACACTGGTCACGATTGCTGCGGTCAATACACTCGTCATCACACCACGCATTGTGTCGCTCCTCATCACGGGTCTCTTCGGGGGAGGAAGGTTGCCGTTGGTGGGTCGACACCGCACGTGCTGCACGTGCGGTGAGTGGTGGGTGAAGTCATCGTAGCACGCGGGTGCGGGAATCCGTGCCGAGCAATTTGCACGATTCACATTTTCCCGGGGATCAACATTCGCGCGGAAATGCAGGAACGGCGAGCCGTGAGGCTCGCCGTTCCGGGTGTGGGTTTGGCGACAGTCGCGAGACTGGTCGGAGGCCGCCGCACCCCAGCGGCGCCACGCTCGCCGCTGCCCTCTGAAGGGCGGGCGCTCATAGTGCAGCGACCGTGCCACGCCGTGCCCGGCACCTGACGTGTTGCACGCAGGGCACTTAGCGCATTCGTCGCGCGGCGATTTTCCGAGATGCTTCAGTGTGATCGTCTCGATCTGCGCCACGGCGCATCGATATTGCCCGCACGCGCGCGCCGTGTGATGGTGCGCGCATGCGCGCTCTTCTCGTGGTGTTCGCCGTTCTGCGCACGATACCGGCAATGGCCGCGCCGGAGGCCGCGGCGGATTCCGCCGTCGCCGCCGCACGCGCGGCGCTTCTCGCGCGCGCACACGCCGCCGCCGATTCCGCCGGTCTGGATTCGCTCGCGGCGCACGTCTACGTGGAGATCGTGCGTGAGTCGTTCACGCACACGCTGGATGACGAGTTGAACGCACGCGAGATCGCGCAGGAATTGCGCGTGCCGGACGACGCGGTCGCGCGTGCGTTGTTTGCCATGCGCGCACGCGGGCTCGGAGACTTGTCCGTCCTGGCGGCGGGCGATCCGCTCACCGCGGCGGAAGCGATGGATGCGCCGTGGGTGCGCGCGCTCTCCGCGTCCGATCGCTGCGTGCTGCGTCATGCGCTGGCCGCGCGCGTGTTCGATCTGGAGGCGGCGCAGCGGGCGTGCCGCGTCCCGCGTGACGGCGCCGCACGCGTGCGGCTCGCGCGCGTCTTGCTGGCGGAGCGGGCAATCGTCGCGGAGCGGGGACGCACGGTTCTTGCGCGCGGAGCGCTGAGCGCGTGGGAGCGGGAGTTGTACGCGCGCGCGCATCGTGCGCGCGACACGCGCGTGTTCACGGCTGCGACGATTGCGCGCCGTGCGCGCACGGCGCGCGGAGTGGCGGAGCGGCTCGTGCGCACGTGCGAAGCGCTCGGCCTCGTGCGCGCAGGCGGCGGCGGCGGTTACGTCTGGGTGGAGGAGTAGCGGTCTACGCGAGCAACTCGCGCAATCGCTGAACGAACACGGACCGCGGCCACGCGTCGTCCACGCCCGCGTGCAGCGCCGCGGCGAGGGCGTCGCGATCCACGTGCGAGCCGAACGCCACGATGCGCGCATCGGGGTGCGCGTGTTTGTAGGCCTGCGCCACCGGCGGCACCGGGCCGCACGAGAGGTCGATCAACACGAGCGACGGGGACGTCTCGCGGAGCGCGGCGTCCATCGCTACGTCGTCCGGCGCGGTGCGGTACGCGCGTCTGGCCGCGGACGCGGCGTCGCCGATGCGCGTGGCGAAGAGCAGGTCCGTCGTCCGCGCGAGGACCGCGCCGCGTTGGCTCAATGCGCCGACGCGTGCAGGTGATGCGTCGCGCCGTGCGCGCCAGCACCGTTTGCGCGCGCCGGAGCCGCGTGCGGCGCGAGGTAGTCGTAGATGCGACACAAGTCCGACACGGTCTTGTCGATGGAGAACGTCTTTTCGACGTACGTCCTCCCCGCCGCGCCGAGCCGTGCGCGCAGCGACGCGTCGCCGAGCAGGCGACGGAACGCGTTCGCCATCGCTCGCGGGTTCTCGGGCGGGACGAGCAATCCCGTGACGTCGTTCTCCACCATCACGGATTCCTCGCGCGGCGTCGTGGTGACCGCGGGCACGCCGAGCGACATCGCCTCGATCACCACGCGGTTGAACTCCTCGGTACGCGAGCAACACGCGTAGATATCCGCGGCCGCCATCGCGCTCGCCACGTCGCGACGCGCGCCGGTGAAGATGATGCGATCCACAATCCCGTGCTTGCGTGCTTGCTCCATCAGCACCTGATCGTAATCGCGAAACGCCTTGTATACCGCACCACCCACAATGAGCGCTTTCGCGTTGGGATACTCGCGTAGCACGTCCGGCAGTGCGTCGATGAAGTCCGGCTGCCCCTTGAACGGGGCGAGGTGACTCACGTAGCCGATCACCGGCGTGTCGTCGGTGATGCCGAACTCGCGGCGGAACGCCGCGCGATCCGCCTTCGCGCGAAACGCGGGAAAGTCGAAGCCGTTGTAGACCACGTCCACGTTCGGGAACGCGGAGCGGTCGGGGAAGTTGACGACGCGCTCCCACTCGCTCACGCACACGATCCAGTCCGCTGTCATGTTCGCGCCCGCGCGGTACACGGCGGCCATGGCCTTGTTGAAGATCGGCTCGTGCACGTGCCACACGCACGGCAGGCCCGCCGCGCGCGCGCCTGCGCCGCCGTAGAAGTTCGACACGTGGTGATTCGTGTGCACCACGTCCGCACCCCACTCGCGCACGATCTTCGCGATCTTCGCCTGCAGCGCGAGAAAGCGCGGCACGCCCATCGCGACGCGCGCGAGGTTCGCTGGATCGAGACCGCGCGTGATCTGCAACAGGCCGAGCGGGACGTCCACCTCGATGCACTCCGCGCCCGCCTCGCGCACGTGCTCGACGAACGGCGAGCCCTTGGTCACGAGCACGCACGGCGTATACGTCTTCTTGTCCATCGCCTTCAACACGGACGACAGGAAGTTCTCAACGCCGGTGATCTCGCCGAACGGCGTGTAGATGTGAACGTACGCGATCCTCACAGCTTGGCCGCCTCTTCGGTGATGACCTGCGCGCAGTAGTCCACGTCGTCCATCGACATTTCGGGGAAGAGCGGGATCGTGAGGATCTCCGCGACGGCGCGCTCCGTCTCCGGGAAGTCGCCGGGCTTGTGACCCAAGTGCGCCACGGCGCCCTGCAGGTGGTTCACGCCGGGGTAGTGGATCGACCAGCTCACGCCGCGCGCGGCGATCGCGGCCGCGAGCGCATCGCGCTTCGGGTGGCGGATCACGTACAGGTGATACACGTGCGTGAAGCCCGCGGGTGCGGTCGGAAGGGTGACGTTTTTTGCACCCGCGAGCGCCGCGTCGTAGCGCGCCGCACGCTCACGGCGCGCCGCAATCCACGAGTCCAAATGCGGCAGCTTGATCTCGAGGATCGCGCCCTGGATTTCGCTCAAGCGCAGGTTGCCGCCGAGTGTGGCGTGCACGTTCTTCGGCGACTGCCCGTGATCGCGATACTTCGTGATCGCGTCCGCAATGCCCGCGTGACTCGTCACCACTGCGCCGCCCTCGCCCACCGTGCCCAGGTTCTTCGTCGGGTAGAACGAGTACGCCGTCGCGTCCGCCCACTTCGTGTGCGGCTCGCCGTTGATCTTGCCGCCGTGCGCCTGGCACGAGTCCGCGAGGATCATCAGCTTGTGCGTGTCCGCGATCGCGCGAATCGCCGGCATGTTCGCGGGGAGTCCGTACAAATGCACCGGCGCGATGACCTTCGTGCGCGGCGTGATCGCCGCCTCGATCTTCGTCGCGTCGATCGTGAATGTCACCGGATCGATGTCCACGTACACCGGCTTCGCGCCGCGCAGCAAGATCGCTTCGCTCGTGGCGAAGAAGCTGTTCGGCGGCGTGATCACCTCGTCGCCGGGGCCCACGCCCATCGCGCACAACGCCGCTTCCAGAGCGACCGTGCCGTTGCCGACGGCGAATGCGTGGGTGCCGCCTTCGTGCTGCGCAAAGCCGGCTTCGAACGCGTGCAGATGCGGACCGGCCACGTACATGCCGCTGTCGAGGATCGACCCGACAGCGTCGAGAATTTGCGAGCGCAACGCCGCGTGCTGCTGCGTGAGCGACGTCCACGGCACCTTGCGCGCCGTCGCGGGGGGATTAGACATGCGTGACCTCCTCCATGCGCCCGCCGTTCGCGCGGGAGCGTTCGAGTGCTTCGAGTACGGCGACCACGTCCAGTCCGGCGCGGCCGTCAGTGTCCGGTGTCGCGCGGCCCGTGACCGCGTCGACGAAGTTCGCGCACAGCGCGCGCAGGGCTTCCATGTTCTCTATCGGCAGCGCGACCGGCGCGCCTTCGATATAGGTCACCTTCGGCGTCCCGTCCGCCGCGTGCGACAGATCCGCGCGGCGATCGGAGCGGCGCAGTTTCTCGACGGGTTCGTTGTCGTCGTAGATCAAGCAGCCGGTCGTGCCGATCCACGCCATCTCGCGCACCTTGCGATGCCCGAGCCACGACACCACCACGAACGACGTGCTGCCGTCGTCCATGTCCAGTGCGAACGACGCCACGTCCGGCAGATCGCGGATGATCGCGCTCACCGTGTGCGTGCCCGCGCGCACGACGCGCCGGCCGCTCACGTATTGCAGAATGGAGACGTCGTGCGGCGCGAGGTCCCAGATCACGTTCGCATCGGGCCGGTGCAGTCCGAGGTTCTCGCGGCGCGACGTGGCGCACAACACGCGCCCGATCGAGCCGCTCTGCACGGCCGCGCGCGCCGCGCGCACCGCCCCCGTGTACAAGAACGTGTGCCCCACCGCGAGCGTCAGGTTCAACTCCGCGGCGAGATCCACGAGAGCTTTCGCATCGGCCACGGTCGTCGCAATGGGCTTTTCCACGAGCACGTGCTTGCCCGCGCGGAGCGCGCGTTCAACGAGCGGCTTGTGCGTGGCGGCCGGTGTCGCGACGACGATCGCGTGGATCGTCTTGTCGGCGAGCAGCGCGTCGAGGTCCGCGGTCACCGGAACGTCCGGGTACTTCTCCGCCGCGCGCGCGCGTGCCGCATCGGACAGGTCGCAGATGGCGCGCAGCGTACAGGTTTCGAGGTTCGCGAGGTTGCGAACGAGGTTGGGTCCCCAGTAGCCGTAGCCAACGACGGCCACGTTGATGGACCCCGGCACCTCCCGTGCGGGGGGCGTCGGCATGGTGTATGTGATCTCCGTATTCGAGTGAGCTGGGCAGAAGGGAGTCGGCGGGAAAAGCCGACCTCTAGGCTACAGTGGCGGGCCGCCTGAATCAAGGATGCCGGCGTATCCATTCGCGTGAAAAATCCTCCGGCCGGTGGCACGGCGCGCTGGCGGAATGCGCTTGTGGGATCGGAGTTCCATGTTCAACCCCGCTCAGGAGGCACCCATGACCGTCCGGCTCGTCGCCGCCGCTGCCCTGCTCGTGGTCCTCGCTCCGATGGCGCACGCGCAGTACTCTGCGTGCCTTCATCAGTCGATTCGGTCCGCCGGAACGTTCGATCCCTGCGATGGCTTGGGCAGCATCAACGACTATCAGTTCTCCGCCGCTGACGGCGGGCCGCTCTCGAACGCCTCGTCGTCGAGGCCGACACAATCCGCCACCGTGCACGCGGAGGTCACGCCCACCCTCTCTGGCGTGACGATCAGCGGCACGAACACGGTCAACATCAGCTCGATCTGCAACCAGCCGCCCTCCTATGCGGGCGCAAGCACCTACAATGACTTCTACGGAACGTTTTGCGTCCGCCAAGCGGGGGCCGTCACGATCGATGTGTCCTGCTTCATCCCGAGTGGGGCGAGTGGCTCGCTTGCGCTGACCGTGTACGGACCGCAGGCCGGCGGCGCGGAACAAATGCAGCGCTACTGGCCGGGCTCCGCGGACGAAGTGATCGTGATCAACGCGGTCCCGGGAGATTTCTCCTACATCATGCGCATGACGCTGATCAGCGGCGTCGTCGGAACATTCAACGGAACGTTGGACGTGACGATGTCCGGCTATGAGTGCTGGGATCCGAATCAGGACGACGACAACGACGGTCTGATCAACCTCTGGGAGCTGAGCACCGCTGGAATCGATGCGAACGCCGACGGATATTTCGACTTTCGCCCCTTTGGCAACGGCGCGCGCCCCGATCACAAGGACGTGTTCATCGAGGTGGATGCCGTGCAATCCACGAACTTCGATGGGAACGTGTTGACGGACGTGGTGGCTGCGTTCGCGAATGCGCCGCTGCAGAACCCGGACGGCGTCTCTGGCATCAACGCGCACATTGCATTCGATGAGAGCGACCTGCAGTCGCCGGCGCCGTGGCACTCGCCGAGCCAGTGTTGGGCCGATGAGTTCGACGCTCTCGCGAATCAGCACTTCGGCACCGTCTACGACCGATTGGATTCGGAGTGGCCGGCGATACGCGATGCGAAACTGAAGGTCTATCGGTACGGGATCATCGGGCCGCCGCTGGCGGACGGAGGTGCGTGGGGATGTGCCTCCGGTGGTCCTGGTTTCTGGTCGCAGTACTTCATGACCACGATGGACGGCGCGGCGCTGACGCACGCGCACTTGCAAGCCAAGATCATCCTGCACGAGATCGGCCACACGATGGGGCTTGGGCACGGCGGTGGAGACGATAGCGACGGCAAGCCAAACTACGTCAGCGTCATGAACTCGCTGGACAGATCGGCGTACGACGAAGGCGTGCCGATCGACTTCTCGCGCGAGCAGCTCGCATCGCTCGATGAGGACGCGCTCGATGAGTCCTCCGGTCTTCTCAGCGCGCTGACGCCGAATTTCGAGGTTCCGTACGCGCGTTCCTTGCCCGGCCAGCCCGGCGCCCGCGTCGTCTCGGTTCTGCCTCTCGACGGCTCGCCCGTGGACTTCGACGGCGATGGAGCGATCACCACGAGTACGACCGGCGACCTGAACTACTTTGGTGCGTCCATCAGTGGATACTTCCTGCCGGCGGACTTCGCCTTGCCCTCGGCGGGAGAGCTGTTCGTGGGGCATAACGATTGGGCGAGCATCCTCCTCCGCAACTTCGCCACTCCGAGCCGCGACCAGACGGCGATGGACCACCGCACAGACTTGACGTACCCCACCGAGCTGAATCAGCAACGCTACGACGCCTTCGGCCAGATCATGCGCAGCGTCGTGACCGCCGTGCACGACGCACCGCTGCCCGATGCGGTGCGCCTCAGAGTTGCGAGCGCTCCGTCCGCGTCACCCGTCGCGCTGCAGTTCACGCTCCCGTCGGAGCAGCGCATCGCGCTGCACGTGTTCGATGCGCACGGCCGCCGCGTGCGCACGCTCGCGCAGCGGACTTTCGCGGCCGGGACGTGGAACGTGGAATGGGACGGGAGCGACGCACGAGGGCACGCCGCGCCGAGCGGTGCGTACTTTGTGAAGCTGTTCGCCGGCGACGGCGCACGTACGGCGCGCATCACGCTCGCGCGGTAGCTGCGGCGAGTTCGCGGCGCTCGCGGTCGCACGACGCGCGGGCGTCGCGCGCGCCGTCGCCGTCCTGCAGAACGTTCTCGTCGCCCGTGACCAGGGTGAGCTTGTCGCAGCGCGCTTGCGCGAGGAGTAGTCGGTCGAACGGATCGCGGTGCTCTCCGGGCCTCGCCGCAATCCCCCAATGTCCCCTTTCAGGCGCAGACCGTGTTAGCCCCTATGTCGACCCAGCGACGCCCCGGGCCGAACCGCCGGTCCGATAGGCACTCTCACACGGAGGATCGATCATCATGCGCCGTTCATACCGCGCGTCGCTCGCAGGAGCGGTGGCCGTCGTCGCGCTCTGCGCGTTCGCGGCCCACGCGCAAACGTGGGTCTCCCTCGACGGGAAACCCGCCAACACGTCCGCTGAAATCTCTCTCGACGCCGCCGCGTCCAGCGCCACGCAGAGCGTCGTGGACGTGTACATCCACGGTTTCTGGCAGGAGAACGCCCTCGGCAGCGACGGGCTCACGTACCAGAAGATCACCATTCCCGGGCTCCCGAATCTCGAAAAACTCGGCGAGCCGAACCTGCCCGTGGCGCGCGCGCGTCTCGGTATCGTGACCGAGGCGCGAAGCGCGAACCTCACGCAGACGACGCGCTTCAGCGTGCACACGTACTCGAACATCCTCGTGTGGCCGCAGCCCTACCGCGCAACGGACCATCAGGGCTGGAGCGACGAGCGCTTCACGAAGAGCACCGCGATCTACAACACGAACGCGCCGTATCCGGCGTCCGACGGGAGCAGCGATCCGCCCACCGCGGACGTGTCGCCGTATCCGTCGGCGCTGGTGGCACTGCACACGCTCAAGACAAACCCTGTCGCACGCACGCTGGAAGTGCCGGAGCACATCCGCTTCACGGTGTCGCACACGGGCACGCCGGTCACGTATGCGCCCATGACGCGCGGCGCCGCGAACATGGCGCGCGCCGGGCTCCTCAACTGGCCGGAAGTATCGCCGTACATGCCGGTCAACATGCTGTCTCACAAAGGCGAGTTCTTGTTCATTTACGAGTCCGCGTACGCGGAGGAGATCAAGCCGCTCGTGGACTCGAAGAAGGCACGCGGCTTCCACGTGACGACGCAGACGATCGGCGCGACAGGCAACACGTGCACGTCGGTCCACGACATCATTCGCAACTGGCACACCGCCAACGGCGCGGATCTCTCCTCCGACTACTTCGCACTCTTGATCGGCGACACGAGCGTCATTCCGCTGTGCACGTCGCCGGCGGGTGGTATTCCCACGGACGATGTCTACTCTCTCGTGCTCAATCCCCTCGTCAACTTCGATTCGAAGGTCGTGCGGGTCGGCCGCCTCTCCGTCGACAACGAGGCTGACCTCGCCAATCAGGTCGCGAAGATCCTGGCATACGAGAACCCGCCGACGGGCCCGGGCTGCCCGGCCTGGTTCGACGACGCGCTTCTCATCGCTCACAAAGAGAACGCACCGGCGAAGTACCAGGGGTGCATGGAGGAGGTGCGCACCGCGTTATACGAGACCCCGCCCGCGTTCACCACGATCT
>CAZEPH010000085.1:0-8972 GCA_964514075.1 uncultured bacterium
GCCGACAGGTCAAGCAGCGCGGTTGACCCCGCCGTGCGCCGGACCGTAGCATGCGCGGCTCACCCACACAGAGGACGCACATGCCCACGACGTATCGCGCCGCCACCAAGGGCGACGTTGCCGCGATCACGCACTTGCTCAAGAAATCCTATCTCGTCGAGGGACCGCGCGCCGACGCGGACGCGCGCTCGTGGATCACGCTCGCCGATACGCGCGTGATGCGCGCCGGATCGCACACCGTCGCCTGCGGACAGCTCATTCCGTTCCGCATGCACCTGGGCGGACGCATCGTGAAGATGGGCGGCATCGCCGCGGTCGCCGGCGCGATGGAAGACCGGCGGCACGGTTACGTCGGCTCGATGCTCGTGGGCATGCTGCAGGAGATGCGGCGCACGCGCACGCCGTGGAGCATCCTCTTCCCGTTCAGCGCGCCGTTCTACGCGCGCTACGGGTGGGGCACGGCCGAGGAGCGACGCATCGTCACGCTTCCCGCGCACTCCCTCGTCGACAAAGCGGCCGCCGCCGACGGACGCATCGCCGAGGGCGGACCGCAGTCCATTGCCGTGTGCGACCGCCTGTACCGCACGTGGGCCGCGCGCTACAACCACTCGATCCTGCGTTCGCGCGCGTGGTGGAACGATGCCGTTCTGGCGCGCAAGCACCGCGAGCTCACGCGCTACCTCTACATCGCCTACGACAAACGCGGGGCGGCGGATGGCTACGTCGTCTTTTCCTACAAGACGCCGCCGTCGCCGTCGCCGTGGGACACGCGGCACCTGCGCGAGTGCGTGGTGCGCGAGTTGGTGTACACGACGCCGCGCGCGCGCCGCGCGCTCCTCGCGTTTCTCGGCAACCTGGACTCGCAGGTCGGGTGGATCGTGTGGCGCGTACCGCCCGACGATCCGCACACGGCCACGCATCCCACAGACGCGCTCCCGCGCATCAAGACGGAGCTCTCGCACATGACGCGCGTGGTGGACGTGACGCGCGCGTTCGACGGCGTGCCGAGTCTCGTCGGTCCCCAGCTGCGCGCCGTGATCGAGGTGCAGGACGAATACGCGCCGTGGAACAACGGACGCTGGGAGTTCACGACGGACGATGCGAGCGTGCTCCGCGTGCGCGCCACGCGCGCGGGGTCCGACGCGCGCGTCAGCATCAACCTGCTCTCGCAGATCGCGAGCGGCTACGTGAGCGTGGATGCGCTCCTCGACGCGGGCCTGGTCGAGGGATCGCATCCGGACTCCGTGGCGCTCATCGCGGGCGTGTCCGGCGGACGCCCGACGTACATGACGGACGGATTCTGAGCGTGGACGCGTCCCCGTTTCGCGCGGACCTGCTGGCCGGACGCATCGCGCTGGTCACGGGCGGCGGCTCCGGACTCGGCCGCGCGATCGCACTCGAGTACGCCGCGCACGGCGCGGACGTCGCCGTGCTGGGCCGGACACGCGAGCGGCTCGAGGACACGGCGCACGCCGTCACGCAGAGCGGCCGCCGCGCGCACGTGTGCGTGGCGGACGTGCGCGACGCCGCGGCCGTGGACGCGACGGTCGCGGAGGCGAGCGCGGCTCTCGGCGGGATCGACGTGCTGGTGAACAACGCCGCCGGCAACTTCCTCTGCCCGAGCGAAGACCTCTCGGCGAATGCCTTCGCCGCGGTCACGGGCATCGTCCTGCACGGGACGTTTCACTGCACGCGCGCCGTCGGGCGCGGTCTCCTCGATCGCGGGACGCCCGGGGCGATCCTCAACATCGTCACGACGTACGCGGAGAGCGGCACCGCCTTCGCGATGCCCTCGGCCGCTGCGAAAGCGGGCGTGCTCGTGATGACGCGGTCGCTCGCGGTGGAGTGGGCGAAGCACGCCATCCGCGTGAACGCCATCGCGCCCGGTCCCTTTCCCACGAGCGGCGCGTGGGAGCGACTCGTGCTCACGCCGGACATGGAGCGCGCCGCGCGAGCGCACGTTCCGTTGGGACGCTTCGGCGAACCGCACGAACTCGCGCGCCTCGCCACCTACATGGTGTCTGGCGCCGCGTCGTACATGACCGGCGCGTGCGTGGCGCTCGACGGCGGCGAGCAGTGGGCCGGATCCGGATGGAACGACTACGCGCGTCTCACGCGCGAGCAACTCGCCGCGCTGGGGGTGGGGGCACGATGACCGGCGCGCTCCACGATGCACCGTTCCTGCGCGCGTGCCGCCGCGAAGACACGACGCACACGCCCGTCTGGCTCATGCGGCAGGCGGGGCGCTACATGAGCGAGTACCGCGCGGTGCGCGCGCGCGTCTCCATGCTGGAGTTGTGCAAGACGCCGGCGCTCGTGAGCGAGGTCACGGTGCACGCCGCGACCACGCTCGGTGTGGATGCCGCGATCATCTTCGCGGACTTGCTGCTCTTGGTCGAGGCCTTCGGCCTCACGTTGACCTACGAAGAAGGCGAAGGTCCCGTGATCGCGCCGCCCGTGCGCGACGCGCGCGCGGTGGATGCGCTCCCGGAGGTCGACGCGGATGCGCTCGCGTATGTGTACGACGCGATCGCGCACACGCGCGCCGCCCTTCCGCCCGCGATGCCGCTTCTCGGATTCGCCGGCGCGCCGTTCACGATGGCCGCGTATCTCATCGAAGGCGGATCGTCGCGCCAGTTTCAACGCACCAAGTCGTTCATGTACGGCGACGAAGGCGCATGGAACGCCCTGTGCGCGAAGATCGTCCGCGCCACCGCGCCGTACCTCGCGCGGCAACTGACGGCCGGCGCGCAGGCCGTGCAGATCTTCGACAGCTGGGTGGGATGTCTCTCCCCCGCGGATTACCGGCGCTACGTTCTCCCCCACACGCGCGCGCTGTGCGCGGCTCTCCCGCAGGACGCGCCGGTCATCCACTTCGCAACGGGCAATCCCGCGCTACTCGCCGACATGCGCGCCGCCGGCGGCAGCGTGATGGGCGTGGACTGGCGCTGCGATCTGGACGACGCGTGGCGCACGATCGGGCATGACACCGCCATCATGGGAAATCTCGATCCCCTCGCGCTCTTCGCGCCGCGCGATGTGCTCGAGCGCGCCGCGCGCGACGTCCTGAATCGCGCGCAAGGTCGTCGCGGACACATCTTCAACCTCGGTCACGGCATCGTGCCGCAGACACCCGTGGACAACGTGCGCCGCCTCGTGCGGTTCGTTCAGGAAACCACGTCCGGATAAGCCGCGCCGTGCGGTGCCTCCGTGGCAATGTGCGCGCGGAGGATCCACGCCGCGCACAGACCCGCCAGCATCAGGATGCCCGCGCCGACGAGCGCCGCGTGCGCGCCGCGCGCTTCCACGATCGTCCCCGCGAGCCACCGGCCCATCGCGATCCCCGATGCGAAACCCGTCGACACCCACGTCGCGCTCTCCGACTGCGTGCCCGGCGGCGCGAGCCGGTCGATGAGCAGGTAGAAGCACGTGATCCACGGCGCGATCCCCAGGCCGGCGACGACGATCGCCGCACCCATCCACGGAAACGTGTGCGGCAGAGTGAGCAGGAGAAACGTGCACGCGAGGATGCTGAGCGTCGCGACGTACTGCGTGTGCACCGCACCACGCCAGTGTCGCGACCCGAACACGAGTCCGCCCGTGATGCTGCCCACACCCCACAGCGAGAGCAGAACGCCGGACGCCGCGCGATTCCCGAGTTCCTCCGCAAACGCCGTGAGCCCCACCTCCACGATGCCGAAAGCACACGCGATGAACGCCGCCGTGAGCAACATCGCGCGCACGCCGGAGGACGTCAGCGATCCGAGCCAATGCCGGTCGGGCACGGGCGCGCCGCGCCACGCACGCACGGGAGGCGCCGACGCGAACGAGAGCGTACCCGCCACCACGCACGCCGCGCACAGGCCGAGCGGCACCACAGGGGACATCGCGGAGGACAGCGTGCTCGCGAGAATCGGCCCCGCGATGAACAGCACTTCCTGCGCCGTGGACTCGAACGCAAACGCGGTGTGCAGCACGCTCCCCTGCCCGAGCACCGCCGGCCACATCACGCGCATCGCAGCGGACAGGTTCGGTTGTCCGCCCCCGGCGGCCGCCGCCAGGACGAGCGTTGCAAGAGGCGGAGCCTGGTGCACGATCGCCCACACGAGAGCGATCAAGCAGGCCGCGTGCACCAGTGCCAAGGGCACGAGCACGCGCGCAAGACCCAGCCGGTCCATCACGCGGCCCTGAATGGGAGCGAGCACGGCCGCCGCGAGCGCGTAGGCACCGGTGATCGCCCCTGCGCGCGCATACGAGCCCGTGAGGGACCGCACGAGCAGGATGAGCGCGAGCGACGCCATCCCGATGGGCAGGCGTCCCAGCAGCACGCTGGCCACCATGCGGCGGGCGTGCGGCGGGCGCAGAATCGCCCCGTAGTGCTTGTGGATCAGTCGGATACGCTCCTTTCATCACGTGACGACATAGGGTGGAGTATACAGACCGGATAGCGCCTCCGCGCTCAACTCCCCCGCGCATTCGCACGATAACAAGGAAGCAGATTGCAGCGCTCACCCGGAGAGCACCCGTGTCCACCTACGACTCCTTGGACAAGTTCCTCGCGCGGCAGCCCGTCTTCGATCGCGCCATTTCCGTTTGCGCGTACGAAATCCTCTACCGCTCCTCGCTCGAGGAGATGTTCGGCGCGTCGTCCTCCGGCGACACGACAGCACAAGTGCTCGCGGACGGCACGCTGCTCGATCATCTCGACGCGCTCACCGCGGGCCGGCGCATGTTCCTCGAATGCTCGCGCGAGACGATGCTCTCCGGCAAGACGTCGATGCTCAACCCGAAGAACGTGATCATCGAGGTGCCGGCCTACGTGGATGCCGACGACGACTTCGTGCACCACTGCCGCCGCTTGAAGGCGCAAGGGTTTCGTATCGCGCTCAACGATTTCAACGAGCGCGCGACGCCGAACGACCTCATCCTGCTCGCCGACATCTTGAAGTTGGATTTTCAGGTCGCTTCGCGCTCCGAGATTCGTGACCTCGTACACAAGTACATCCCGCGCGGCGTGCACCTCTTGGCGAACCGACTCGACACGCATGAAGCATTCGAGAGCGCGCGCAGCTTCGGCTTCACGCAGTTCCAGGGCGATTTCTTCGCGCGGCCGCTCGTGTACGGGTCGAAAGATGTGCCCGCGTTCAAGCTCACGCTGCTGCGCGTTCTTCAGGCCACGAGCCGCGAGAACATGAACCTGGATGAAGTCGAGCGCCTCATCCGGCAGGATCCCGCGCTCACGTACAAGATGCTGCGTTACGTGAACTCCGCCTGGTTCGGCGCGCGCTCGCAGATCGACTCGGTGCGGCACATGATCATGATGCTGGGCGAGAACGAACTGCGGAAGTGGAGCACGCTCGTGTTGCTCACCGCGCTCTCCGGCGACAAGCCGCCCGAACTCTCCGTGCTCGCGAGCGTGCGTGCGCGCTTCTGCGAGTTGCTCGCGCCGCGCGCGGGCCTCGCAGATAGCAGCGAGCACTTGTTCCTCGCCGGCTTGATGTCCACGATGGACGCGATACTGGATCGTTCCATGGAGAACGTGCTCAAGGATCTGCCGCTCGCCCCGCCTGTGGTCAACGCGCTGCGCGATGCGTCCACACCCGAGGGCGCGGTGTTCGCGATGGTCCGCGCGTACGAAAGCGGCGACTGGATGCACGCCGCGGACGTGGCGCAGCGCTCCGGCATCGCTCCGGACGAACTCATGGCGATGTATCTCGATGCCGTGCGCTGGGCCGCGGGCGCCCTCAGCGGAACCAATGTCGGAGCGCGCGCCGCGTAGTCTCGCGGGCGTCGGACGTCGCCCCTCTCCCCCCTGCGCAGGTCCCGTATCCTCCGCTCGGCCACGCGGTCATTCTGCGCGCTGCGCACCCCCACGACCTCCGCCTGCCATCCTCGTGAAGGAGGGACGCCGCCATGCGTGGCTCCGCTCTTGTCTGTGTCCTCCTCTGTCCCGTTGTCGCACACGCCGCCGACGTCCCGCTGACGCTGGAGTACGTCTCGCAGTACATCCACCAGGACGTCATCTCCGACCACTTGATGCACGCCGTGGAGGTGTCGCCCGAGCGCGTGGTCGTCGCGAGCAGCGGCGGGCTCACGCTCATCGATTTGCGGCAGCTCCCGGTGGAAGGGACCACGCACTACATCTCGCGTCTCGATGGGCTCAACGCGCGCGACCTCTACGTGAAAGATGCGAACACGCTCTTCGTGAACCTGCATCGGGGCGAAACGCAAACGAGTCCCGGTTTCGCCGCGGTGTCGCTGAGCGGAACGACCATGCGCCACCTCTGCACCGTGGACGAACCCGGCGTGCTCTTCGAGAAAATGTGCGTGCGCGGCAACCTGCTCTACGTCACCGCGCACGCGTACGGGCTGCGCATCTATGACGTCACCGACCCCGCGGCGCCCGTCCTGCGCGGGAGTCTCACCGACGGGTTTGTCGACGCGTTCGCCGTCGATGTCGCGGGCGACACCGCGTACGTCGCCGATGGCGCGGGCGGACTCAAGTGGGTCGACATCTCCGATCCTGCGCACCCCGTTGTGCTCGGCGGAGAGACGCTCGCGAGCGCGTCGGGCACCGCGGAGGATGTGCGCGTGAAAGACGGACGCGTGTACGTCGCCGCCGGCGGCGCCGGCCTCGCCACCTACACTTCGCTCGACCCGATCGTGCGCGTCAACACGATCGTCGGCACGTGCACCGAATCGCTCGGATGGATCGACGGGTACCTGATCGCCGGGAGCTTCGACGGCGTCGACATCCTGCGCGTGGACGGCGTCGAGACGCCTGTCGTTATCGCGAGCGAGTTGACGGGCCGGCGCAACGGCGCGTTCGCCGCGCTGCGATTGTGCGAAGGGGTCGCCGGTGCAAGCGCGCACCGTGTGCTCTCAACCGATTATCGCATGCTCGACGTGTATCGCTTCCTGCCGGTGTCGCAGGTGGCGCAGCCGGACATCTCCGCGAGCACGCAACGCATTCGCTTCCCCGCCGCCGGCGGCACGTCCACGTTCACGATGTGGAACAACGGCACGCGGGACTTGCACATGTCGAACGCGGCCACGTCGAGCCCCGCCTACACGACGCCGTTCCGACCGCAGACGCTCAGTCCGGGGGAGAGCGTGACCGTCACGATCACGTACGACGGATCGCCGCAGGACGGGCAGGAGTTGTTCCGCGTGCAGAGCGATGATCCCGATGAGGGCGATTACCCCGTCCAGCTGTTCGGCAACACGCCGTACCTTGACCCGGGCGATGCAGTGCCCGACTTCACACTTCCTCTGCTCACGCGGAATCACGACACCGGCGCATTCGCGGAGAGCCTCGTCACGTTTTCCGATTTGCGCGGTCGCGTGGTGTGGTTACAGGTCTACGCCTCGTGGTGACCCGTCTGCTCGCCCGCGGTCGCGGACATGCAGAACACGATCGTCAAGGAATTCGCGAATGACCCGCGTGTGTTCACAGCGCTGCTCAATCAAGCCGGCAGTTGGGGCGAGACGCGCGAATGGACCGAGGAGTTCTGGAGCAACTACTACCTGCGCGGCGGCATTCTCTTCGACTCGCTCGGCGGCATCGGCGACTCCGTGTTCGGACAACCCGATCCCACCGGCATTCCGTTCGGACGCGGCTTCATCATCGATCGGAACGGCATCGTCGTCCTGCCGTATCTCGGGCACCTGCCGAACATGGTGATCGCGAAGATCCACGAAGTGGTCGATGCCGTGACGTCGGTCCCCGAGGATGCGCGGGGCGTCACGATCGACCGGGTGCACCCGAGTCCGTTTTTCGCGAGCGTCTCCGTGGACTACACGCTGGCCTCGGCGTCGCACGTGGACGTGCGCGTGTACGACGTGACGGGCCGCATCGTCCAGACGCTGCTCGACGCGCACGTTCCACCGGGCGCGCACTCGGTGCAGTGGGACGCACGGGGTGCGCCCGCGGGCGTCTATCGCTGCGTGGTGTCCGCACGCGGCGTGCGCGACGTGCGGACGATCGTCCGTTTGCCGTAGTCGCGACGCGGAGGCGCACGATGCGTGCGCCTCCGCGTGCCGTTCTCACCGAACGAGGACGAACGACCCCCAGCCCGCGTGGCGGCCCGCCGTCACGTGGAAAAGATACGCGCCGGCGGGAACGCTCTCGCCTCCGACCGTCTTCCCGTTCCATTCGAGCACGTGCGTGGCGCCGTCCATCACGTGTTCGACCGGTTCGCCGCCGCGATCGTGCACGTGCTGGTGCGGATCGATGCTCGCCGACATCTCCTGTGCGTTGACGAGCGTCGCGATGTGGCGCCCGCGCACGTCGTAGACGCGCAGCGTCACCTGCTCTGGCTGCGGCAGGACGAGCGCGAAGCGGACTGTCCCCCGCACGCCGTTGGCGTAGGCCTGCACGGAGAAGTCCGGGCGGGGGAGATTCTCCACGCTCACCGGCGCGATCACGCGAACGACCGTCGTGCACGTCACCTGCGTTCCGCCTCCGCCGACCGGCGTCGCCTTGAACGTCACGATGGACGATTCCCCGGGCGCCACTGTTCCGGGCACGCACACGAAGAGCGGAGAGAGATCGTGCAGCACCTCGCCGATGTGGCCGGGAATCACCGGCGTGGTGTAGCTCAACGCGGGAACCGGCACGTATCCGCCGCCCACGCGCTGGCACAACCACCCCTTCGTATCGGAGATGTCGATCGTGAACGACCGCGGCGTGTCGCAGCGGTTCGTGACGAACACCGGGAACGAGTCGACGCCCGCGGGCACCACGCGCTTCGGCGCCATGCACGTGATGGACGCGCACTGCGACGTCACCTCCCGCTGGACGACCACGCTGTACTCCGCCTCGCGCGTGACGGTGCATCCCGCCTCGGTCAGCGTGAACGTGGCGCGCAGGATGTGCGGCCCATAGGTGTTGACCGGATTCGGGATTTCCACCGACCACGTGTTGTTGCCCGCCAGCTGATCGCCGGTGGTTCCGTCGTCGTGCAAGTCGT
>CAZEPH010000086.1:0-8972 GCA_964514075.1 uncultured bacterium
CACCACGCCCGTCGGCGCCCCGGCTTCTTCCATGGCCTCGACGAGAAGGCACGACGAGAGAGGCGTGTCGGTGGCGGGTTTGAGGACGACGGTGTTGCCGCAGATGAGCGCGGGGACCATCTTCCAGGTCGGAATCGCGAGCGGGAAATTCCACGGCGTGATCAACCCGCACACGCCGATCGGCTGGCGCACGGACATCGCGAACTTGCTCGGGAGTTCCGCTTGCGTGGTTTCGCCGAAGAGCCGGCGCCCCTCGCCCGCCGCGTAGAATGCGGTGTCGATTCCCTCCTGCACGTCGCCGCCTGTTTCGGCGAAGACCTTGCCCATTTCGCGCGTCATCACCGCGGCGATCTCGTCCTTGCGCCGCAGGAGGATCTCGCCGGCCCGGCGGATGATCTCACCGCGCTTGGGCGCCGGGACGAGTCGCCACGTCGCGAACGCCTTCGCCGCAGCATCGACCGCGGCCGCGACATCCTCCACGCCCGACGACGCGCACGTCCCGACGACCTCGTCCCATCGCGCCGGATTGCGCACCTCGAAGGTTCGGCCGCTTTGCGCCGGCACCCAGGCGCCGCCGATGTAGTTGCCGAACGAGAACATCCCCGTACGCGCACGATCGAGTGCGCTCTGCTGCGATACCGCCGTACTCATGCCTGTCCCCCGATCGCCCGAGTCTCGGGCTGTCATACAACGAGCCGCCGCTTCTGACAAGCGGCGGCTCGACACTCACAGCGCTACACGACGGCTGCTACGGCAGGATGACGAAGTGCCCGCGCGCCACCTCTCCCGACGCCCCGTCCGTGACGCGATACAAATACACGCCTGGGCTGGCGACCTCTCCGTTCCCGGTTCGCACGTCCCAGTCCACCGCGTCTATCTCCGTCCGCGTCTTGTCGAGTTCCGCGACCAGATCGCCCGACGCCGTGTAGATGCGCACCGTCGCGCGCGCCGGCAGGCGGGTGAATTGTATCTTGTGCTCGTCTTCGGTGCGATTCCAGAACGTCCGTTCGATGCGCGTCACGCCGTCGCTACTCAAACCGCTCCGTCCGTAGTAGGGATTCGGCACCACTTGCACGCGCGCCAGGTTCAGCGTCGGCGAACTTTGCGGAACGATGTCGCTGATGTTGTCTGACTTGAGTGTGATGTCGATGCCGGACGTGTCCTCCGCGGTGATGGAGTAGTAGTAGTGCACGCCGGTGTGCGGCGAGGCGCGGAAGCGCTCGACCTCCTGCACGCGCACCCACACCCACTCCGACTCCTGCGGCACACCGTTCAGGATCGATGTGTAGATCTTCTGCCGCACGCGCCGGAAGAAGAACGAGTCCGGGTCGGCGAACGCGCGCTCGTCGCCGCGCCAGGACCATGCGATGGAGTCCAGCACGGTCACGCGGTTGGTCGGGTCGTATTGATACTTGCTGATGCGCCGGAGCAGCTGCATCTTCGATGTGTCGGGCGATGTCCCGCGCCACACTTTGTACCCGTTGAATCCCGGCAACGCCTCGATGGCGGGAGCGTACGTCTCGCTCATCGTGCCGGGGGTGTCGCCCGTGTCGTACTGTCCCCACAAGAGTGAGATCTTGCGTTGCTCGAACTGCGGTTGGAAGCAGAAGGGACGGAACACGCGCAGCGCGCCGACGATCCGCTGCGTCACCGGGGTGCCGTTGCGGTCCGGCTGCGTGTACGTGAGATCGTAGAGACCCTCCGGCTCGGCGCCGACCGGCAGGGCAACGGAAACCAGAGTCGAGTCGATGTACTGGATCCCGCCCTGCGGGACGGTGAGCGTACGTCCGCTCTGGTCGATGAGCGACACCTGCACCCCGGCGCCGAACACGGCGGAGTCCGCGAACAGAAGCCCCGGAAACGGCCCCGGCAACTCCGGCTGCAGTCCCGCCACGCCGATACACGCATCGGAGCGATCGCCGTTGGAAGCGGCCGATGGTCGCAGCACCACGAGCGCCGTGTGCGAGTTGATCGTGAGAGAGTAGTTGCGATCGTTGCCCACCGCCGCGTAAGCGCGGAGGTAGTACGTGGTGGACGTGCGCAACCCGGTCAGGGTGAGCGAGTGATGCGTCGTGGCCGCGCCCGTCTCCACCGCGGTGTTACCGAAATCACGCGTGAAGCCGTACTCCACGCCGCCCGTCGCGGGAATGTCGGTCACCCACGAGACGGTGAGCGTGCTCACGCCCACGGAGGTGACGCGCACGCTGTCGGGTGTGGCGAAGGCCTGCGCGTGAGCGCGCGGCGCTAGTGCAACCGCACCGGCGCAGGCGGCGGCCGCCAGGATGATGCGTGAGGAGTGACGCAGCACGAGGTCGTCCCTTTCCCTTGCTACTCTATCGATGAGCGGCGAGCGATGCGGCGTCGCCGGCTCCGGGGTCTTGAGTCACGTTCGGCGTTGGGCGCGGCGGCGCGGCGCGCGCCGCTCCCCACTTCTTGTCGTTGAGGAACTCGTACAGCGTGTTCGTGAACAGCGCCACCACCTGATCGCGCTTGAACGAGTACAAGCGATGTGGCGCATAGAGCACTTGGAATTTCCAGTCCGCGTTCGGACTGTCCGACGCGCGCTTGTACAGCAGCAGCGAGTACTTGCCGTGGAGAAGCGAGCCGTTCGGACCGGTCGGACCGCCAGAGGCGAGGTACGTTGCGATCGGCTCCGCGAAGTCGCGGCCGGTTCCGTTGCGCGGCGGCGCGTCGAACGCCTCCGATGTCGTGATCCCGGTTAGGCGATTCCATTTCTCCGTGTCCAGATCCAAACGTGGCCATCCGCCTAGGAAGCCGTGCGTGCGGCCGTATTGCGTGGGTTCGAGCCCGATGAGCGCGTCGCCGCGCCGCTGCGTCGCTCCCGTCGAGTAGATCTTGGCGGGCACGCCCCAATAGTCCAACGCGAAGTTATTCTGCCCCGGGGCGAGGCCTTGGGAAGAGGTGATAGGAGACGCCACGGGAGGGCTGCCGCCGGCCGAGATGGTGGACGCCAACGGACGCTGCCCCGCGATCACCAGGTTCCCCCCCGACTCGAGATACGTGGCGAGGATGTTCGATCGAAGCGGACCGACGTTCGGGTCAACGGCCGCGAGGCTGAAGAACGTGTTTTGCAGCGTGGACTGCCCGATCTGCCACACAATCACACGGTACCGAGCGAGATCGGTGAGTGCGGGGAAGCGGACGTCGAGATGCGACGTCTCGTTGAGAAACGGGGACAGGACGTCGATCGTGGTGGGCCGTCCGAGATTGTGCAGCGCAGCGCCGATGACGTCCCGCGCCCATGACTGATTCTCCATGTTCGACGGATAGAACCCCACAATGGGATTCTCGAACTCGTCGTCGACGTAGAGAACGTCCTTGTCGAGCGGAAACTCCACCAATCGGAGTCGGACGAATCCGGACGTGATGTTGCCGTTGCTGTCACGCGCTTGTACGACGATGTCGTGCAGCGGCTGGGTCCTGTCGGCGAATCGCAGGCCGTTGATCGTCGTGAGCGTCGCGCTCCAACCGCTCCCCCATCCCGGGTCGCGGTCGTCGCTCACGTCTTGTACGTCGACGCCCCAGCGATACGCGTCGACCGTCGCGCCGTAGGTGGACGCATCCGCTCCCCAGACCATGCTGATCGCCTGGTCGAACACGTACTGCGACGAGTCGCGTGAGACGCCTTGCGCGATGAAGAATCCGAGCGCCACACTGAAGATCCCAAGCGCCGGTCCCTGCAGGTTGCCCTGCGCTTGGAAGAAGAACACGTTCGGACCGGGATCGCCGCCCGGGCGGCGGAAGAACGGCTCAATGGCGCCGGCCTCGTCGACCGCTTGCAAGCCGAACACCCAGATCACGTTCTGCCCACTCTGCGCGAGATCGTTGAAGACGAAGAACGTCTGCGTCCCGTCGACCTCGAACGTCTGTGCCTCCGGGCTCGTGAGCGCGCGCGTCGCCGCACCGATGTCTCCGAACGCATTCGTTTGCGCGCGGCTCAGGATGTACTTCACCGGCTTGTTGGAGCGCACGCCGTCCACGTCTTCCCCCTTCCACTCGAGACGAATGGATGGGCCGCCTTGCAATGGAGAGTTGAACCCTTCGCCCGCCGCGACGCGCGAGGGGATCAGGAACTCCGAGTTCGGCGCCGTCGTCTTGGCGTTGAAGGACAGCTGAGCAGGCGGAGATGCGAGGCCGTCGTTGTCGACCGCCTTCAGGTAGAACGTGTGGAAGCCCGTGTACGTGATGCTGTCGGCTCGCGTCGTCGCTGAGAACACGAGCGTCTTGGTGTGCTGGCGCGTCGATTGCCATCCGGACGTGGAGTCGCCGGGCACGCCGACCGTGTCGTCGATCGCGTAGAGAAAGTGATCCACGAAGCCGTCGTCATCCCACGCCGTCCACGAGAACGGGACGGAGTAGAACTCGGTGGAGTTTTGCTGCGGCCCCGCCGTGAGACGCACCCGCGGCTGAATGTTCCCGGTCGGATTGCCCGTGGGGTCTTCACCGCAGCCGGACTGCGAGAACGCCAACGCGCCTGCGAGGACGCAGACCGTTGCCGAGGCGGCGAGGCGACCGCGCATCGATGTGGAGCGCAGGGTGCCGGTCATGTCCTACTTCCCCCTCGGCGACTCTCGCCGCTCGGGAATCGAAGCGGATGGCGAGCACGTGCGACAGATCGTCAGTCGCAGTTCCTTCCCGGCGGACGTGAGCGACCAGTTCCGGCCGTTCTCCGTGTCGCTGTTCGCGTGATCGCGGACGGCGATGTCGATCCGGTAGCTCACGCCGTCTTCCAATCCGAAGAACGACGCTTGTGGACCGTTCGTCCAGGCCGTCGGTGTCGTGGAACCGCTTCCCACCCCGACACTGGGCGACTTCTGAATCACCGCACGCTTCTTCACCCAGTCACCCGGCAGCGGGGTGGGCGGGTCCACCTGATCGATGGCGGAGCCGTACACGATCCACAGAACCGAATCCGCTGTCGGGAGAATCACCTGGCCGAAGTCGCCGACGTCGCCGGACCATGTCGCGAAGTACTGCGGGTTCGCTGTATTCGGTCCAGTCGCCGAGCCGGCCTGGACGTAGGTCGAGTTGATTGCGTAACGCGGCGGGAAGCCGACTTCGAATGCCAGGTTCGGGTAGTTCGTGTGGTAGCCGTCGTTGCGCCCGGCCCTGTCGCGGGCGCGCACGCGCAGGTAGTTCGTGCCCGTGAAGTTCGATCCGGCGAACGGTACGTCCACCGTGAATCGCGGCATCTCGACCGGCGTCGGGAACGCGATCGGCGTCCGAAACTGCACGGGAGCGCCGCTCACGGTGCCGATGCGGTTTGTGAATTCCGGATAGAACTCCGAGTAGCTCTCGTGAATCGAGAGCGGGATCGGCAGCGTCCCGGCGAATCCGCTCGTGAAACTGTAGCCGGATACCAGACCGCGGTCCCCTCCCGCACTATCGGCCGCAACGAAACGCAGGCGCAGGACCGAGTTTTCCGAAAGCGTATCGGGGCGACCGTTGGACGTCATCGCATACGGAATGGACTGCGGAATGCCGCGGTACACTCCAGCGGTCGGCGTGAACGTGACTCGACCGGAGAAGTCCACGACTCGAACGAACGTGGTGTCCTTCGTGAGCAACGCTCCCTTGTTGAGATTGCTCGGGCCGATGGGCGCATCGATGTTGTCGTCGTAGAACGCGAACGTCACCGGGTCGTACCCGACCACGAACGCTTCGCCCGATCCGCTCCCCGTTCCCGACTCGCTCTCCGCTCCGGCTTCGTCGATGGCCGTCACGCGGAACTCGTACGTTCCATCGGCCAAGGGCGCTTGGCACACGGTGCACAGTTCGAGCGGAATCGTGATGTCCGGGAGTTTCGCGCGCGTGAGCGACGCGTCGCCGCTGATGGGCGTCATTGGCACGGAGAGCTGGTACGCGAAGTTCGTCACACGGCTCCCCGGATCGCGGTCGGTACCGATCCAGTCGTACTCCATCGATCCGCCGAACTGCACGGTGTCGGGCACGCCCACGGTCGGCACGAGATGCCCGTGATACATGCGCGGAGCGTTGGAGTCGAACGTCTCGCCGGCGATCGTGATGCGCTCACGCTGGATGAAGACTTGCGGCGCGAAGCGGTTTCGCGCGTTGAAGTAGATGAAGTGACCGGTCTCGATCGCGCGGTTGTCGAGCCTGCCCTCGTTGTCGATGGCGGCGACGTACACGCGGTGCGAAAGCACGAGCGGATCGTTCGCCGTGAAGACGAACAGACTGTCGGTTCGCGTGGTGAAGCGCGGATCCAGGCGCAGGGAATCCAGACCGCCCGTTGGCGGAGGCGCTGGGAAGTTCGTGGAGTCCGTAACCGCGACGAGGAACCCCGCGATGTAGCCGTCCGGGTCCGTCCCGCCCCAGTAGATGTGCACGCGATACGACGCTTCCGTACTGTCCACGGGACCGTACTGAATCCATGTTGTCGGCTGCTTGTTGGTGTCGGTCTGAGTGACCAGCGCCTTGCGGCAACCTGCAGCGAACAGCAGTACGGGCACGAGGAGGAGCAGAGACAGGCACCGAGCCATCGACACTCCTAGAGTGGTCGCATTCCTTGAGTCGAAGGGTCGCGAGAGAAGAGTGAATCTAGCGACCGCATCGCGAGTCTGTCAAAGGGTTTCCCGATGAGCATGCGCACGACGGCGCGATGTGCACCAGGGGGACAACGAGAGGGCGTTGCCGAAGGAAAGCGGGATCGCTTCTACCGAGGAATCGGTGCGAACAGTAGCATGCGTTGCGCGGGCATGTCGAGCGAAAGCACGAAGGGGTGAGGCTTGCGCCTCACCCCTTCGCTCGAATCATCGCGCGACCGCAGTCACCCGCGGTCACGCACGATCGTTAGGTCTTACTGCACGAGGACGATCTTCTTCGCCGAGCGGAAGCCGTTCGACTCCACCTGGTAGAAGTAGACGCCACCCTTGAGACCCGTTGCGTTCCACGTCACGGAGTTTTCGCCGGCCTGCGCCGCACCGTCGAACACCGTGCTGACGGCACGACCGCTCGCGTCGTAGACGCGAACCGTCGCGTGACCAGCCTGCGCCAGCGTGAAGCTGATGCGAGCCTGTCCCGTCGGGAGCGGGTTCTGGAGCGACTTCAGGTTGTTGACGAACTTGTCTCCGGTGTTCTCGTCCACCGCGACGGTGGTGAGCGTTCCGAAGCAACCCGTGAAGCAGGTGGAGAGCGAGCGAGCGGCCCAGTCGGTCACCTGGCGGTTGGTCTCCGCGCCGATGACCGGGTTCGGGGCACGCAGGTTCTCCATCGACCATGCGTCCAGCTGCGTGCGGTAGTTGAACGTACCGCCTGCCACGGTCTGGACGCCAGCGTAGTAGACGACTGCCGCAACGTCCGGGTACTTCCAGTTGGTCGTTGCAACACCCGTAGACGAGAGGTTGGACGTGATGACGTTGTACGAACGCCGCTGCGGACACCAGTTGCCACGGAGACCGTAGGTCAAACCGGAGGCACAGTCGGCGAGACCCGTCAGGTTCGGACCCCACGCCGTGTTCACGTCACGGTACTGGGCGGCCGAGTAGGTCGTTCCCATCGTCGTGTTGAGGAAGGTCTGCGTGTTCGGCGGAGCAGTCCGGTTCAAGTACCGGGCGTTGCCGTCACCGTTCAACCACAGATACTTCTGCGTCGACGTCGTCGGGTTCGTGCGGAGCCAACCGTCCAGGAGGGCGACCGCGTTGCCGGCGTGTGACGTTCCCGTCGTGGTCTGACCACGCGAGAGGTTGTTGCTGGTGTTCGAGCCGGTGTTCCAGAGAATCGCCGTGTACACCTCGTTCAGCAGCGAGGGGAGCGGACCTGTTGCGTGGTCACCGTTCGCGTAGTTGGTCGGCGTGAAGCGGTTACCAAGGTCGTTACCCATCGAGCTGGTCGGGGCCTCGACGTTGTACTGGTCCCAGCCAATTTGCAGGTTACGGAACGCGTTCGTGATCGCGAACTGCGGACCACGGTTGCTCCAGGCGTCGACGTACAGGAAGCAGTGGGCCGGGAGAGCGCCCGCGCAATCCGTCGTGCCGTCCTTCGTGGTACGCGGGAGAACGTTGTACGTGCTGACGAACGTGTTCGTCGGCGCGTATGGCCCACCCTGCGACGCCCACTTCTGGTTACCGACCAGCGCGCCTGCACGGTTACCGTCGCCGTCGCCGAACTTCTGGCTCGGGTCGTAGTAGTCACCGTTCACGGCCACCGGGAGGTAGCTGGTGTGGGTCACGTAGTGAATGACGGTTCCCGGCGTGAACAGGTCATCCGGGAAGATCGACTTGCCTTCGAGACCAGCGGTGTACGCGGACCAGTCGCCCTTGCCAGCGTACGTGTGCGACTTGAACGTTGCGCTGTTCTCGTCGTAGCCCACCGGGCTCTCGTGGAAGTAACCCATGAACGTACCGAAACCAGCCGTCGCAGCGTTCGAGTTGGTCGCGGATGCCGCCGTGTCGCAACGCGCGATACGGAAGCCAGCGTACGGTCCACTCGTCACGGTGTGCGCCGGGTTGTTGTACTCCGTCCACCATGCGTGGGCGGTGTTGAGGCACGGTCCCGGAATGACCTCGAAGAGGATGTCGACCTCCGTGTGCTGGCTCACGTTGCAAGACAGCGCCACGTTGACGATGGTCGAGTCACCCAAGCGGGTCTCGTTGCGGCCCGGGTCGTTGTTCAGGGCGTTGTCCACGCGCGCAGGCGTCATCTTCGCGGTCGCGAAGTTCGCTGCGTTCGGGTACGCGTCCTGGAGGTAGTCCCACGGTCCGCGGACGATTGCCGGAGCCGACACCTTCGCTGCACGCAGCGAGATGTTGTCGAAGTACGGGCTCTGGTTTCCACCCGGCGTCGAAAGGAACGGCGGGTAGTTCAACTGGCCCACAGCCACCTGCAGCTTCGTGGCGTGACCAGGGATCTTGGCCGACACGTTGAACTGGAAGGCCGTACCACAGGACGGGACACCGCCACCGAAGTAGATGGTGTTCTCGTCGAGCCACGGC
>CAZEPH010000087.1:0-8967 GCA_964514075.1 uncultured bacterium
GTGTCGTCTTCGGGCGTCGTCTGCAACGGCACGCCGATCTGTCCGGGATGCGCATCGCGCATCTCGCCGACTGCGTCCCCGCTCACCGGTGGGATGGGCGGGCGAGCGCCACCGTCCCAGAGCTGCCGGCCCTCGCGTCTCCGGACGCGACTCGAGTCGGTTCCGGATCCACCACCGCCTCCGCGGTACCGCGGGTCCAGCCACCAGGGCGTGCTGTAGAAGTCGACGTAGCCGCCTCCGCCCCACACGGGATCGTAGTAGTTGTTGTAGTAGCTCATTCCGGTCGAGTAGGGATCGAAGAGGTCGTCTTCCGCGTAGTTCGCCCGGCGTGTGGACGGGAAGTACTCCTCACCGTCGCTCAAGGTGTCGAACGTATCCGTGACGTCCGGGCTGGGGGGAATCGCCAATCGGGTGTAGCAGCCGCTGACCAACCCCGCGACGCCCGTCGTGAGGAGAGCTACGAGCAGGGTGCCGAGTCGTCGCTTGGAGTGGAGTCGCATTGCGATCGTCCTTTCACGCAGAGGAGAGTCTGGCGCCGAGCGAGACTAGCAACCGTTTCGTTCACCCGTCAACGTTCTCCCAGGCCGTGACTTGTGCCGTGTTCCGTGCGATTGATAGTATCGGCGTATCCGGTGACCATTGCGCCCTCACGCAAATCGGGTGGAGCCCCTCGATCCGACGCCGACACATTGTGCGAGGACCGGTTTCCCTGGAGAGTGCGCGCAGGCTATGACCCGATTCGCCGTGATTCGTTGTGCTCGCGTGCTTGCAGCCTTCTCCCTCTGCGCCACCCTCGCGGGAGGGGGCGGGCCGGCACGCGCGGACTCGCCGTCCGCGGCGTCGTTCGGAGCGTATGCGCGTGGCCTCGCGCTCCGATCCGCCGGGGAGACCGACGACGCGGTCAAGGCGTTCATCGCGGCCCTCTCGGCCGATGCCTCAGCGGGATCCGCCCTCATCGCGCTGCTTGAGACGTATGCAGCCGCCGGCCGCGATTCCGAACTCATTCAGGCAGCTTCGACCTACACGAAGGCACGGCGGTCACCGGACAGCCTCTCCGTCGCGCTCCTCGTCGCGGGTGCAAGCGCGCGCCAAGGCGATCGGACCACCGCAATACGGGAGTTGCAGGGAGTTGTTGACGCCGCGCCAGACAGTGCTCCGTTCCGTCTCCTCCTCGCAGAAGCGTATGCCGACGCCGGCGATGCGGTCCGGGCGCTTGGCGAGTATCGACAGGCAGCGCGGTGTGCGCCCGAGGATCCCGGCGTTCTGTCCGCCTTGGGCTCGGCTTTGGCAGCGACGGATTCGCTCGACGCAGCTCGCGAGGCGTTCGGCGCGAGCCTCGCATTCGATCCCGATCAGCCGGAGGTCGAGTCGGCGATCGGAGTGCTGGAGCAGGAATCGGGACGCTTCGCCGCTGCACTGCGCCACTACGACCGCGTGCTCGAGTTTCTCCCCGGGGAACCCGCAACGCAGCTCCGGCGATCGGAGTGCATGGCCGCGCTCGGGCGGATCGACGAGTCGGCAGCCGTGTTGGAGTCGCTCCGTCGCGTCGTTCGGTCGCCGGCCGTCCTCGATCGGCGTCTCGCCGTCCTGTTCTGGCGAGCGGATCGTCCGGCGGCTGCTCGGAAGTACGCCAAGGCCTTGCGAGCACAAGATGCGTCCGATCCCTTGCCCGATGAGATACTCGGATACCTCGCCATGGACGAAGGGAAAATCGAGGATGCGTCGCGGCACTTTCGGTCATCGTTGAGCAAGGCACCGGGCTCTGGAGCCACACAACTCGCTTTGGGCGTCACGCTCCTGCGGTTGAAGCGACCGGCCGAGGCTCTCGCGGCGTTGCGCGACGCGCGCCAGAACGGCGGCAATCCCACCGCGGCGCTGTACTTCTCTGGCCTGGGACTGCTCGGTGTGGGGGATACCACGTCCGCCATTGACACGCTGTCGCTGGCGCACGAGAGCGACTCTCTGCAGTCGGGCCCCGCGTTCGCCCTCGCGCAGATCGCCGATGCTCGGGGCGATCGCCCGACGGCCACGCGGTGGATGCGGCGCGTGATCATGGTGGATTCGACCAATGCGTTCGCATGGAACTATGTCGGGTACATGCAAGCCGACGCCGGCGTCAACCTGGGTGAAGCACTCGCGCAGATCCGCCAGGCCTTGACGCTCGAACCCGACAACGGGGCGTTCCTGGACTCATACGGGTGGGTGCTCTACCGTTTAGGGCGCCTGGAGGAGGCACGTGCGGCATTGGAAGAAGCCACGAAACGAGAGCCCCGGGAAGGAGAGATCTTCGAACACCTCGGCGACGTGTACGTGGCGATGGGTCGGACTGATGCGGCCATGCGCAGCTACCAGCAGGCCGCGCGGGCGCGTGCTCCGCGACGGACGGCGGAAGAGAAGGCGCGCCGTCTGGGGGGGCGGGTGCCCGCACTCTCTGGGAACCCGTAGAAAGACCGAGGTGTAGGCCCGCATGCATCAGGAGGACACCCGTACGCTCGGTCGTCTGATCCCGCACTTGGAGCTCCGTGGATTCTCGGACGAGGAGCTCATGGAGCACGTCGTCTCCGACTCGCAGGACGCGTTCCGCGTCCTCGTGGAGCGGTACCAAGGGCGTGTTCTGAACTTGGTCGCCCGCTTCATCGGCGACCGCGATCGGGCGGAGGAGATCGGTCAGGAGGCGTTCCTCCGGGTGTTCATCCACCGGGCGCGCTATCGGCCGGGTGGGAAGTTCTCGACGTGGCTGTTCACGATCGCGGTCAATCTCGCAAAGAACGAGATCCGCTACCGTGTCCGCCATCGGCGGGAAATGAGCATCGACATCGAACCGGACCAACCCGGCGCAATCGTGCACACGCTGTCGGATCAAGGCGAGCGCGCCGATGCCTCGGTCGGACGCGACGAGGTCGACCGTGCGGTGACGGCGGCGATCGCACGACTGCCCGAGCGGTATAGGGCGGCACTGGTCCTGCGCGATATCGAAGGCCTGTCCTACGAAGAGGTCGGCAGCATTCTCAACATCCCGGGCGGCACCGTCCGCTCCCGCATTAATCGCGCGCGGCTGATGCTGCGCGACAAACTAACTCCGTTCATGAGGCGATGGGAGACCACATGACCTGTGGCGCGTTGCGTGATCTAACGTCGGCGTACGTGGAGGGCGAGGTGACGGCGGAAGAGCGCGTCCGCATCGACGCGCACACGGCATCCTGTCGTGCCTGCCATGCGCGAATCGACGACGTGACTCGTGTTGTGTCGGCGGTACATGCCGTTCGACCGGTCCGCGTCCCCGCGAACTTTGCGGACGCCGTCATGGCCCGCGTTTCGCACGTGAACGCGCGCGGGGAGGAACCGACACCGCTCTTCGCGCGCTGGAGTTGGAGTCTTCCTGCATTGCGCGTTCCGGGCTACGTCTGGGCGCCCGCGCTGGCCGCCGCCGCCATCCTTCTTGTGGTGTTCATCCCGCGGGGCGGTCAGGAGCAGCCGAACAGGCCGACTGCGTCCATTGCGACCTCCACGGCCGACCTTCCGTCCGCGACGGAGCGCGTGGCCGCGCCACCCACGGAAGTCGTTTCTACGGCTCACTCACCGCGCACGTCCATTCGTCGAACCGCCCGCGCGGACAGTGGTGCGCCGCCCGCTCCCGCGGGGACGATCACCGTCGCAACCGAGAACCCGATCGTGGATACGCAAGCCGTGGGGACGGAGGGATTCCTGCTGAGCGGCACGCGGATGGACGGCGCCGCGGCCGAGACCGAGTGGGTCTTGGATGAGGTGAACGTGGAGAGCACCGGGCTCGTACAGCGCGCGAGCACGTCTTCGACCGCTTTCTCTCGTCCGCTCCGGAAGAGGTCACTGACTTTCTGAGAGTCTTCGTGCGACACACACCGCACCGACCCCAGCGACCGCCCTTCCGCAGGGTGGTCGCTGCATGCTGTGTGGCGCTCGCATGCGTCTCCGGCTCTCGTGCGGCGGACGAACCGCCGGCAAACTGGGGAGCGCTGGAGGAGCAGATGGCCGCGCTCGTGGATCGCGCGCGTAGCGGGATCGTCGTCGTGAGCGGAGACCGCGCGCCGACGCGAACGTCCGATGACCTCGGGGTCGCCGCTCAGCCGGCGCCGCGCAAGCGGCAGGTGGGAACGGGAATCATCCTCGACGTGAACGGCCATGTCCTCACGACCATGAGCGTGGTGCGGTCGGCTCAGACGTTTCGCGTCACGCATGCGGAAAAGGACTACCCCGCATCACTCATCACCACCGATCCCGTGAGCGGCCTGGCGCTGCTCTACGCGGAGGGTGTGAAGGGGATCGAACCCTTGCCGTTGGCGGATACGTCCTCGATCCGCGCTGGATCGTGGACGCTGATCGTCGGAGCGGGGCCGGTGGGGCCGGTGCAGTCTTCGTTCGGCCTCGTCACGCGTGTTCCTTCGGTGGACGACGACGCGGACAATCACCTTCTGGCGACGACCGCCACGCTGGGTCCCGGCGCATCCGGAGGCGCTGTCCTCAACACGCGCGGGGAGATCGTCGGAATCGCGACGGCGGCGATCATGGTGAGGACGACGGGATTGGCCGGTGAGGAACCGTCGACAATCGGGGCGGGAGATCAGCGCCAGACGATGATGAGCGGCGGGAGCATCGCGATCCCGGTGGACGTCGTGCGGGAAGTGGCGGACATCGTGCGCGCGCGCGGGACGATTGTGCGATCGTATCTCGGTGTGCGGTGGGTCGGCGACGACGCGCCGATCGCCTCGACGGACGTCGCGGGCGTCGCCGTGTGGGATGTGGTGTCCGGCAGCCCCGCAGAGCGCCTAGGACTCCAGAAAGGCGACATCGTCACGGCGTTCAACGGCGTGCCGGTCGCGAGCGGCCCCTCACTCCGTGCACTCGTGCAGGGCGCTGCACCGGGCGAGGTCATTCGGTTGACCCTGCAGCGAGGCGGGCAACCCCTAACGCTGGCCGTCCCGCTGGATACGTTGCGCGTCGAGGCGAGGGCGTCACCCCGCTGATCGCCCTTGCGTGCAGCACCGTTTGGTCCGATATCTTAGCCCATGCCGGATTCGATGCTCGACTTCACCCTGTCCCTGCCGCGTTCCGCGCAGTCCTCCCACGTGTGTGTTGGATCGGGCATCGTGGCGGAGTGTGGGCCCCTTCTGCGGTGGCACGTGCCCGAGGCGCGACGCGCTTTGATCGTCACGAACGAGCCTGTCGCCGCACTGTACGGCGGTCGCATCGAGCACTCCCTGCGCGCTGCCGGGTTCGAGGTCTCGCGTACCTTTGTCGGTGACGGCGAGCGGTGGAAGACGATCGAGAGCGCGGCGCACGTGTACGATGCCGCGCTGGACGCGCGGATCGATCGCGCGGACGCGATCGTGAGTCTCGGCGGTGGGGTGGTGACGGACCTGGCGGGATTCGCTGCCGCAACGTACCTGCGCGGCGTGACTGTCGCACACTGTCCCACGACGGTTCTTGCTCAGGTCGACGCCGCGATCGGCGGCAAGACGGGCGTCAACGTGCCGCGCGGGAAGAACCTCGTCGGCGCGTTTCATCAACCCGTGTTGGTTGTGTCGGACGTGGACACGTTGCGTACGTTGCCGATCCGCGAGAGGAACGCCGGGCTCGCCGAGGTCGTGAAGTGCGCCATGATTGCCGATGCCGACCTCTTCGCAGCGTTCGAAGATGGTCGCATCCTCGCGGATGACCCCGCCTCGCTCCTCGCGCCGATCGCCCGCGCCGCGCGGATCAAAGCCGGCATCGTGGAGCGGGACGAGCGCGAATCCGGGGAGAGGATGCACCTCAACTTTGGGCATACGGTGGGGCACGCGATCGAGGCCGCGACATCGTACACGCAGTACTTGCACGGCGAGGCCGTGGCGATCGGGATGGCGTTTGCGGTTCGGCTGGGCCGCCGTCTCGGCCTCACCGACGCGAGCGTGGTGGAACGGTTGGAAGCGGTCCTGACACGCACCGGCCTGCCGGTGGCGGCGCGTGGGGTTCGAGCGGTGGATGTTCTCGATAAGATGCAACATGACAAGAAGATAAGAGCTGGCCACGGGCGTTTCGTGTTGACGCCCTCTGTGGGCTCTGTTAGCGTCGCGGCCCGTGTTCCGGACGAGGCGATCGCCGCCTCCCTCACCGAAGTCCTTCGCTGAAGACGACCAGAAGACCTGCTGTGCAGGCTTCGCCCGCCGAGGAGAGTCCCGGTGCCATGATGGCTATCCTCGTCCTCAACGGTCCCAACCTCAATCTGCTGGGGCGCCGCGAACCGTCCGTCTACGGCGACATGACGCTCGACGACATCCACCAGGCGACGCGGACCACGTGCGACGAACTCGGCGTGCAGCTCGATTGGCGGCAGTCGAATCATGAGGGAGAACTCGTGACGTGGGTGCAGGAAGCACCCGGCACGGCCGACGCGCTGATCCTGAACCCCGGGGGGCTCACACACACCAGCGTGGCCTTGCGCGATGCGCTTCTTGCGGTGAATCTCCCTGCGATCGAAGTGCACCTGTCGAACATCCACGCGCGGGAGGAATTTCGGCGGCGGAGTGTGATAGCGGACGTCGTTCTCGGACAAATCACAGGGCTCGGCGCGGACGGGTATGCTCTGGCTGTGCGCGCGCTCGCCGCTCGTGCCGGCCGCGCGGACGCGGCTGGCTGATTCATCACAGGAGACGAAGACACACGTATGGCCACAACCTCCGACTTTCGCACGGGCATGACGCTGGACTACGAGGGCCAGTTGTTCACGCTTGTCGAGTTCCAGCACGTGAAGCCCGGCAAGGGCGGCGCCTTCGTGCGCACGAAACTGAAGAACGTGCGCAGCGGCTCTGTGATCGACCGCACGTTTCGCGCCGGCGAGCGTATCGTCGAGGCGCGTCTCGAGTATCGTCCTGCGCAGTTCTTGTATCGCGACGGTGAAGACTTGGTGCTCATGGATACGGAAACGTACGATCAGATCCACGTGCCGTCGTCGATCCTCGGAGACGAGGGCGCATTCCTCGTGGAGAACATGGTGCTGACTTTGGCGACGCTCGGCGACGCACCGATCACGGCCAGCGTCCCGAACTTCGTCGAGATGAAGATCACGCAGACCGATCCCGGATTCCGCGGGGACACGGCGACCGGCGCGACAAAGCCGGCGACGGTGGAATCCGGCGCGTCGATCAACGTGCCGCTGTTTCTGGAAGTGGGCGACGTCGTGAAGATCGACACGCGCACCGGTCGGTATCTCGAGCGAGTCGGGAGGGCGTAGATGCGGATCGAGGAGATTCGCCGTTTGATCGAGCTCGTCGAGCGCAGTGAGATTGGCGAGCTCGACGTCCGCAGGTGGTTCACGCGGGTGCGCATCAGCAAGACGGCGACGCCGGGCGACAATAGCTCCGTCATGATGTCGCCGGCGCCCTCACTGGACAGAGCTGCCGCGCCCGCGACGGCGCCACCCGCACCCGCGTACGCGCCGGCTGCGCCGGTTCCGGCGCCGGCGCCCGCCGCGAGCAACGAGGACACGCTCGTCGCGATCACCTCGCCGATGGTCGGGACGTTCTATCGCTCGCCCGCGCCGGACGCCGATGCGTACGTGGAGATCGGGTCGTCCGTCGACATCGGGCAGACGGTGTGCATCATCGAGGCCATGAAGTTGATGAACGAAATCGAGTCCGAAGTCCGTGGCCGCATCGTCAAGATGCTCGTGGCGAACGCGACGCCCGTGGAGTTTGGACAGAAGCTGTTCCTGGTGGATCCCACCGCCACATAGGCACCGGCGGAGCACGGAGGCGAGAATGCTGCAGGAGTACCTGCGTCACGTCGTCGATGGCCGAGCATCCGACCTGCACCTCAAAGCCGGCTCGCCGCCGGCCATGCGCGTCGACGGCGAACTGGTGCGTATCGATCTTGCGCCGCCGACCGAAGACGAGATGTCGCGCATCGCGGACGGCTTCCTGTCGCCGCAGCAGCGGACGCGCTTCGTCGAGAACAACGAGGTGGACTTCGCATTCAGTCTCGACGGCGTCGGCCGGTTTCGCGCGAACTTCTACCGGCATCGCGGCGCGATCGCCATGACGATCCGGCACGTGCGCGATCACATTCCGTCGATCGACGACCTGCACCTTCCGCCGGTGATCGAAGAACTCGCGTTCCGCCCTCGCGGTTTGATCCTGGTGACAGGCGCGGTGGGCAGCGGGAAGTCCACGACGCTCGCGGCGATGATCCAACTCATCAACTCGACGGCTCCGCGCAAGATCATCTCCATCGAAGATCCGATCGAGTACGTGTTCAGCGACGCGTCGGGATTCATCACACAGCGCGAGGTCGGGTCGGACACGGGTTCGTATACGCAGGGACTCGTGCATATCCTGCGGCAGGATCCGGACGTCATCTTCATCGGGGAGATCCGTGAGGTGGAGACGATGTCCGTGGCGTTGACGGCGGCGGACACGGGACGGCTCGTGATGTCCACGCTGCACACGGCGGATGCCGCGCAGACGGTGAACCGCGTGCTGTCGTTCTACCCGCCGCACCAGCACGAACAGGTGCGCGTGATGCTCGCGGGGACGCTGCAGGCGGCGATCGCGCAGCGGCTCGTCCGTCGCGCGGACGGCAACGGACGCGTGCCCGCGGTCGAGGTAATGATCGGCACGGGAACGATTCGCGAGTGTCTGCTCGACGCGAAGAAGACCGGACAGATCACCAACACGATCGCGGAGGGCGTGTCGCAGTACGGAATGCAGACGTTCGACCAGTCGCTCATGCGGCTCTTGCGCGAAGGGCTCATCACAGAAGAAGAGGCGTTGCGCTTCGCCAGCAACCCACACGAATTCTCGCTGCAGATTTCCGGCATCGAAGGAACCTCGGACACGGTGTGGAAGTCGATCGAAGATCCCAGCAGCATGGCGCAAGCGCGCAAGGCCACGGTGCGCTCGTTGCGGCGCCCCACGAGCTAGGCATGTTCAAGAAGATCCTCGTCGCCAACCGCGG
>CAZEPH010000088.1:0-8935 GCA_964514075.1 uncultured bacterium
CGTCTACGCGCTCGGCTACTTCGAAGACGTGATGCTGGACTACTCCGTGGTGCCGAGCACGAGCGACATCGATCTGGAGTTCAAGGTGAAGGAGAAGACGACGGGTTCGGCCAGCGGAGGGGCGGGATTCTCCAGCGACATCGGGCTCACGGGATTCGTGCAACTCGGGATACCCAACTTTCGCGGCAGCGGCCAGAACGTCTCGTTGCACCTGGAGCGTGGCGGAACCGATGGCAAGCAGCAGAATTACTCGTTGTCGTTCACGGAGCCGTGGTTGTTCGATTCGCCGACGGTGTTCGGCGTCGATGCGTCGTACTCAACCACGAAGCCCTCCGGGTATCCGTACCTCGAAACCGTCAAGGGCGGGGGTGTTCGCCTCGGGCGTCCGCTCTCGTGGATCGACTATACGCGTGCGTTCTTCAGTCTGCGGACCGAGCAACTGCGCCGTTCGGATTTCGACAGCCTGTCCGTTGCGACCGACAGCACCGGTTATCTCGTGAACCTGCGCGATTCGCTCGATTACCCCGTGACGGTGTCCAGCACGTCCTTCTCGCTCGTGCGCAACTCCACGGACAGTCCGTTCTATCCGAAGAGCGGGTCGCGCATGACTCTCGCGGAAGAACTCGCAGGAGGGCCCCTCGGCGGGTTCTACAAGTACCACAAGACGACGTTTGACATGCGCAGCTACTTCCGCCTTCCGCTGGCGCCTGCACTGATGCTCCGCGCGCGCACCGGATACGTGCAGGGCGGGACGAAGCGCTCTCCGGGAGATCGCATTCCCGATTACGAGCGATTTCGCTTGGGCGGCACCACGTCGAGTGCCCTGCGCGGCTATTCGGATAACTCCGTCGTCCCCGCGGGGAATTCCATCTTCAAAGGCGGTCGTTTCATGACCGTGTACACGGCGGAATTGCAATTTCTCGTCACGAACCCGGTACACGGGGTGCTCTTCGTGGATGCCGGGAATACGTGGAATTCGGTGGTCGAATCGCAACCGCTCAAGCTGAAAGTGGGATTCGGCCCGGGCATTCGCATGGAGATCCCCGGCCTGGGTCCGATCGGGTTTGATTACGCGTACGGCGTGGAGCGCAAGAAATGGGAATCGCACTTCGTTCTAGGGGCGGCATTCTAATGACGCGACGACTCGGTGCGGTGCTCGCCGTCGCCCTCGGCCTTATCACGACGGTGAGCGTCGCGCGCGCGCAAGAAATCAAGATCGCGTACATCGACTCCGAGCGGATCTTCAACACGCTGAGGGACACGCAAGAAGCGCAGCAGACGTTCGACCGCGACTTGGAGACGTGGGTGAAGGACGCGGCGGAGCGGAAGCGCGAGATCGAGCAGTTGCGCGGCGACCTCGACACGCAGGCGCGCATGCTCACGCAAGCGAAAATCGAAGAGAAGCAGGGTGAGATCGCGAGGAAGCAAGCGGACTATGAGGAGTTCGTGCAGAGCATTTGGGGCCCGACCGGTCGCGTAGCGCAGCGCAACCGCGAGCTCACGGATCCGATCGTCCGGCGCGTGCGCGGCATCGTCGAGAAGATCGCTCAGGAAGAAAACTACGCGATCATCCTCGATGCAGCCGGCGGTCACGTCGTGTTCGCCGCGAAACAGTTCGACATCACGGAGAAAGTCCTCGAAGAACTGCGCAAGCAGACGGGGCAGTGAACGTCCGGCCGCCGTTCCCGCGCCGGGTGCACCCCGTGGCGATCGGGACGCTGGCGGACGCGATCGGCGGCACGGTGCACGGGGACGCCTCTCGCCCGATCGACGGCGTGAGAGGGCTGCAGGAGGCCGGACCCGGGGACGCGAGTTATTGCACCGATCTGCGTCACGCGGCCGACGTGCACGCGTCATCCGCCGGCGCGGTGCTCGTGCCCGCCGCGCTCGTGGAGACTCTCGGCGACCGCAACCTCTCGTGCACCCTCGTGAGCGTCATGGATCCCTCGATCGCCTACGCGCGCCTGGCGGAGATCCTGGGTGTTGGCGCGATCCACACTGGCGTGCGTGGAGTCCACCCGACGGCCGTGATCGCTCGCGGCGTGCGACTCGGGCGGGACGCGGCCGTCGGCGCGTACGTGGTGATCGGCGAAGAGGTGTGCGTCGGCGACCGGTGCGTGATCGGCCCCGGTGTCGTGATCGAACCGGGCGTGACGCTGGGGTGTGAGGTCCGCCTCGGGCCTCGCGTCGTCGTGTGCTGTGGAACACGCATCGGCGATCGCGTCGTCGTACAAGCGGGCGCTGTCCTGGGGAGCGAAGGCTTCGGCTACGTCCGGGACGCGAACGTGCACAGGAAGATCCCGCAACGCGGGGAGTTGATCGTTGGGGACGACGTGGAGATCGGCGCGAACACGACGATTGATCGCGGCTCCTCCGGTCCGACGGAGATTGGCCGCGGCACCAAGATTGACAACCTCGTGCAGGTTGGCCATAACGTGCAGATCGGTGAGCGCTGCCTCCTGGCCGGCCAGGCGGGGGTGGCGGGGAGCTCGATTCTCGAAGCCGACGTCGTTCTCGCGGGCCAGGCTGGCGTGGCGGATCACGTGCGCGTGGGAGCCGGCGCGGTCGCCGCGGCGCAAGCCGGGATAACGGGCGACATCGAAGCGGGCGCGACGGTCTCGGGATACCCGGCCTTGCCCCACTCGTTGGCGCGCCGGGTGTACGCCGCACGCAAGCGCTTGCCCGAGATGCTGCATCGCATAGCTGCACTAGAAGATGCGGTCCGTCGTTTGACCAAAACATCCAATCCAGAGTAGCCAAACACATGGGTCATCAAACGACGGTGGAGCGCCCCGTCGAGATCCTCGGCGTGGGACTCCACAGCGGCGAGTCCGGCCGCCTGCGCGTGGAGCCCGCCGCAGCGGGTACGGGGCGCACGTTCATCCGGGAAGATCGCTCTCCGTCCGCGGAAATCCCCGTCGCTCCTCGCAGCCTCGCACCGGATCGCCGCGGACGGCAGACCGTGCTGCAAGACGGCGACGCCGACGTGCGCACGGTGGAGCATCTCCTGGCGGCGTTGTACGCATCGGGGATCGACAACGTCCGACTGTGCATCACGACCCGTGAAGTGCCGGACGCCGGGGATGGAAGTGCGGTGCCGTTCGTGGAAGCACTGGAGCGAGCGGGCCGAGTGCACTACGATGCCCCGCGGCGTTCGCTCACCGTGCGGGAGCGCGTTCAAGTGAGCGACGGCGATGCGTGGATCCGCGTGGAACCGGCTGACGCCTTCATCGTGGACTGCACGTACTCCCACGCGCGCGTCGGCGTGCAGCGGTACGCGTGCACCGTCACGCGCGAGTCCTTCGCGCGCGACATCGCACCGGCGCGCACGTTCGGTTTCGTCGAAGAGGTCGAGCACCTGCGTGCAGAGGGTCTTGCACTCGGGGCCTCGCTCGAGAACGCACTGGTGATCGGGCCGGACGGCCCCCTCGCCGGTGGGTGGCGGTTCGCGGATGAATGCGTTCGCCACAAGGTCCTCGACGCCATCGGGGACTTCGCTGTTCTGGGGTCCGACCTGCGATTGCGCGTGACCGCGCACCGGGCCGGACACCAGCTCAACGGACGCGCGGTCGAGGCGGTCGCGCGATGCGCACGGATGGAGGATGCAGGATGACCGCTTCGGCGCCGCAGTCGAGTTGGGGCGACCTCCAGCGCATCATGGAGTGGATCCCGCATCGCTGGCCCTTCGTTCTCGTGGATCGCATTCTCACGGTGGATCGCGAGGCGCGCCGCGTCACCGGTCTCAAGAACGTCACGGCGACGGAGCCGCACTTCCTCGGACATTTCCCCGGGGCGCCGCTCATGCCCGGCGTGTTGATCATCGAGGGTATGGCACAAACCGGGCTCGTGCTCCTGTACCAGATGATCCCGCAGCCGGAGTCGAAACTCGTGGTGTTCGCCGGCGTGGATCACGCGCGGTTTCGCCGCCAGGTGGTGCCCGGCGATCAACTGCACTTCGACGTGCAGATCGCGCTGTCGCGCAAACTGGCGAAGCTGACCGGCAGCGCGACGGTCGACGGCGAGAACGTCCTGGAAGCGGAGTTGCTCGCGTACATCATCGATCGCCCGCTGGCGGAGGTGCGCGCGTAGTGGCGACCTCGGTCGACATCCACGCCACGGCGGTCGTGGATCCGCGCGCGGAGCTTGCCGTGGGCGTGAGCGTGGGACCGTACGCGGTGGTCGGGCCGCACGTGACCGTCGGACCACGCACGTCCATCGGCGCGCATGTCGTGCTGGACGGCGCCACGGAGATCGGAGCGGATTGCGTGATTCACCCGCACGCGGTGATCGGGACGCCGCCACAGGACTTGAAGTACCGCGGCGCGCGATCCGCGGTGCGCATCGGCGACCGCACGATCGTGCGCGAGATGGCGAGCATCAATCGTGCGACCGGCGAGGGAGAATCCACGACCGTCGGTTCCGACGTCTACGTGATGATCTACGCACATGTGGCGCACAATTGCCGCGTGGGAGATCACGTGATCCTCGCGAACGCCGTGCAGATGGCAGGGCATGTGACGATCGAGGACTGGGCCGCGATCGGCGGCAGCACCGCGGTGCATCAGTTCGTACGCATCGGTGCGCACAGCTTCGTCGGCGGCGCGTCGCGCGTGGTGCAGGACATCGTGCCGTTCGTGCGCGCGACGGGGAACCCGCTGCGCGTCGCGGGGCTCAACTCGGTGGGACTGGAGCGCCGCGGGTTTTCGCCGGAGGCGATCGCGACGCTCAAGCGCGCCTACCGGACGCTCTTCCGCGACGGGTTGAACGTGTCGCAGGCGATGGAAAAGCTGCGCGCGGAGGCGGTGGACTCTGTCGAAGTCGCCGCGCTCGTGTCGTTCATCGACGCGTCGGACCGCGGGATTTCCACCGCGCGCCAGCGGGGATTCGGACAGTGATACGCGTCGGCGTCATCGGCGTCGGGCATCTCGGACGCCACCACGTGCGGTGGTATCGCTCCCTTCCGGGTGTCACCGTCGTCGGCGTCATGGACATCGACCAGGACAAGGCGACCACGATCGCCGCCGAGCATGGAACGCGTGCGTTTCTGTCCGCGGAGTCGTTGATCGACGCGGTGGATGCCGTGAGCATCGCGGTACCGACGATCGCCCACGCGGCGGTGGCGATACCGGCGCTCCAGGCCAGCCGGCACGTTCTCGTCGAGAAGCCGATCGCCTCCACCGTGAGCGACGCCGAGGCGATGACGCGCACCGCGCGCGCGCGCGGAGTCGTCCTGCACGTCGGTCACGTGGAACGGTTCAACCCCGCCTTCCGCGCGGTTCGCGCGCACTTGGACGCGCCGCTGTTCATCGAGGCGCATCGTTTGGCGCGTTTCGCGCCGCGCGCGACGGACGTCGACGTCGTGTTGGACCTCATGATCCACGACATCGACCTCGTGCTCTCGCTGGTGCGCGAGCCCGTCGTGCGCGTGGATGCGGTGGGGGTCCCCGTGCTCACCGCCACGGGCGACATCGCCAACGCGCGCCTCGCGTTCGCGGGTGGCGCCGTCGCGAACCTCACGGCGAGCCGCGTCTCACGCGAGCCCGTACGAAAGATCCGCGTGTTCCAGCGGAACGCCTACGTCTCGATCGACTGCCTGCACGCACAGGTGGAAATGTACGAACGACCCGATGCGGCGCACGTGCGCGACATCCTGGATGACGGCGGAGCTTTCGAGCAAGACGAGTTGATCCGTCGGACGCCGCTCGTCGTGGAGCCGGGCGATGCGCTGCAGCGCGAGTTGGTGGCGTTCATCTCCGCGATACGCGGGTGGACCGGACCCGTCGACGGCGCGGCGACGGGAGAGGACGGATGCGCCGCGTTGCGCGTGGCTGCGACCGTTCTGGAGCAGGTCCGCGCAAGCCGCGACACATTGATCGACGCGCGGGATCTCACGGTGCGCGCGTGACGGCGGCGAAGGAAGGCGCGCGCCGTGTCCTCCTGGTCGCGGGCGAAGCCTCCGGGGACATGCACGCGGCACGAGTGGCGACGGAACTGCGCGCGCTCGCACCGGACGTTCACCTGCTGGGCATCGGTGGCACGCACATGGAGCGGGCCGGCGTCGAGATCGTGGAACCGATGCGACGACTCTCCGTCGTCGGCGTGACCGAGGTGATCACACGCCTGCCGAAGATCTGGTCGTCGTACCACACGCTGAAGCGCTTGTTTCGCGACACCCCGCCCGACCTGTTCATCCCGGTCGACTTCCCGGGATTCAACCTGCGCATCGCGCGGCTGGCGCGCGCGGCGAGCGTGCCCGTCTTGTATTACATCGGTCCGCAAATCTGGGCGTGGGGTGCGGGCCGCGTGCGCGCCGTTCGCTCATCCGTCGACCGGATGGCGGTGATCTTCCCGTTCGAGGAACCGCTCTACAGGGCGGGCGGCGTTGATGCAGAGTTCGTGGGACACCCGGTTCTCGACGCATTGCCGGACGCTCCGGCGACACACCCGGTGCCGCGTCTTCTCGCCACACACGATCCCATCGTTGCTCTGTTGCCGGGCAGCCGCAAGGCGGAGGTGAACCGCATTCTCCCAGCGCTTCTCGACGCGGCGGCGCGGTTGAATGAACTCCGTCCCGGCGCGCGCTTCGTGATCGGCGGCGCGGATTCCATTCTCCCCGGATTGATCGATTGGCACGTGGAGAGATTTCGCCGGCGCACGGGCGCGAACGCCCCGCGCATCGACGTGCTCCGCGAAGCGACGCACATGCTGCTGTCGCGCGCGCGCGTGGCGCTCGTCGCATCGGGAACAGTGACGCTGGAAGCGGCCTGTCTAGGATGTCCGCACGTCATCGTGTATCGCGTGTCGCCCGTGACGTGGGCGGTGGCGCGCCGCGTGGTGCGCGTGCCGTTCATCGGACTTCCGAATTGCACGCTCGGCCGCCTCGTTGTGCCCGAGTTCCTGCAAGGGGCAATGCAGCCGGTGCGCATGGCGGAGACCGCAGCGCACCTGATGGACGAAGGGCCCGTGCGCGATCGCATGATCGCGGATCTGCGCGAGGTGCGCGCGTCGCTGGGTGGTCCGGGGGCATCGGCGCGCACGGCGCGCATGGCGCTCGAGTTCTTGGTGCGCGGGAGGACCTTGCGTCCCGCTGGAGCCGCATGAGAGCCGCGGTCGCAACCGCGATGACACGCACGGGCGCTGCGCGCGCGGTGCACACCGCTCCGCACGTCGCCGCAGGCGCCGCGCTCACGCGCGCGGCTGCGGCCACCTGGCGCGTGGAACGCATCGGTCGGCCGCTCGCGGCGCCAGCGGTGTACGTCTTCCCGCACGCCGCCGCGTGGACGATGGCCGCCGCCCATGCGGGGTGGGACGTGTCAGTGCTCATTTCGCGGCACCGGAGCGCCGACGTCTTCGCACAGATCGCGCGATCGCTCGGATTCCACGTGGTGCGGGGCAGCACGAGCCGGGGAGGCGCCGATGCGGTGTTCGCTCTGGCGCGCGCGCTGCGCGGGGGTCGCGCGGTCGCGATCGCACCAGACGGTCCGCGCGGTCCGGCTGGCAGCGTCGCGGCGGGCGCCGTCGATCTGGCGTGGCGCGCACGCGTGGCGCTCGTCCCCGTCGGGTGCGCGGCGCGCCCGGCGTGGAGTGTGCATTCGTGGGATCGGCTGTTCCTTCCCGCCCCCGGAGCGCGTGTGGCGATCGTGTTCGGCGAACCGCGGACGATCCCGCGGGAGGCCTCCGCCGTTACGCGCGATGCGCATCGGCGCGGCGCGCAGGACGCGCTGGCTCAGGCAGGCGCATGTGCGCGCTCCCGCGTGGCGTGAATCGCGCGTATCGCGTTGCGCGGGCGGTCGCTCGCGTGGTGGCGGCCCCCGTCGAAGCAGCCGCCGGCGTGTGGGCGTCCACCGAGTGGCGCGAGCGGCTCGCGCTCGATGACCCTCCGAGCGGGGAGAGCGTGTGGGTGCATGGCGCCTCCGTCGGCGAGACGGCCTCGGCCGCGCCGCTCGTGTACGCTATTCTCCTGCGACACAGGGAGACGCGCGTAGTGTGGAGCGCGCAGACTCGCGCGGGCCGTGCACATGCGCTGGGGCACGCAGAACGGTGGCCGGAGAGTGTGCGCTCGCGCATTCACGTGCGCTTCGCGCCCCTCGACATTCCCGGAATCCCGGACCGCGCGCTCGCCAAGGCGCGCGGGCGGTCCGTGATCTTCGTGGAAACCGAAGTGTGGCCTGCGTGGATCGCGGCCGCGCACGACGCGCAGTGCATCGTGGCGTGGGTCAGCGCGCGCATGAGCGCAGCGTCGCGCCGGCGGTACGCTCGCGCGCACGGTGTGTTCGCGGCGCTGCTCGCGCGAAGCGCTCTGGTTGCCGCGCAGACGCAGGACGACGTGGATGCGTTCGTCGCGCTGGGCGCTCCGCCCGAGCGCACCGTGGCGGTCGGTTCTCTCAAGGGCGACGCCGTGCCCCCCGATCCACCCGATGACCTGCGCGTGTGGATCGGCACACGGCGTGTCGTCGTGGCGGGCAGCACGCGCCCCGGCGAGGAGGAGATGATCCTGGATGCGTGGACGCGCATGAAAGAGACCGCATCCCCGGCGGTCCTGATCCTTGCGCCGCGCCACGTGGAACGCGCGCGCGATGTGGTGGCCGCATGTCGGGCGCGCGGCCTTTCGTGCGGGAGGCGGACGGCGCTCGATCGGGCGCATCGGGACGACGTCCTGCTCCTCGACACGCACGGCGAGCTGGCCTCGCTCTATTCCCTGGCGCACATCGCGCTTCTCGGCGGGTCGTTTGCTGCGTTCGGCGGACACAATCCTCTGGAACCCGCGCGGTCGGGCGTGCCGGTGATCGCCGGGCCGCACACGGAATCGTGCCGCGCGGCCGTGGCGTCGCTGGAAGAAGCTGGGGCGCTCGTCCGCGCACACAATGCGCCGACACTCGCAGCCGCGTGCATCGCGCTTCTCAGCGATGCGGCGATGCGGCGCACGAGAGGAGAC
>CAZEPH010000089.1:0-8886 GCA_964514075.1 uncultured bacterium
GGTAGCCCAGCACCGACACCGCGGCGCCGGCGCCGCGCTCCTCCTTGCGCAGCACGTCGGTGCGATAGGCGTCGTAGGCGATGTCCTGCGAGGCGGAGCAGAAGGCGACGATGACCGCCATCAGCGCCAGCGCGTAGATCGCCGCCGACGGCCGGAATGTAGAAGTGCGTACCGACGAACCGGTCGAACGACAGGAAGATCAACGCCACCGTGATCACCGGGAACGCCGCGATGAGCAAGAACGACGTCACGAGCGTCATCCACACGAACACCGGCATGCGCATGAGCGTCATTCCGGGCGCTCGCATGTTCACGATCGTGATGATGAAGTTGAACGCGCCCGCGAGAGACGAGATCCCGAGGATCTGCAGACCGAGAACCCAGAAGTCGATCCCGTGCCCCGGGTTGAAGGCCTTCGACGTGAGGTTCGCGTACCCGAACCACCCTGCGTTGGGCGCGCCGCCCAGGAAGAAACTGGAGTTGATGAATAACCCGCCGAACAAGTACACCCAGTAGCTGAACGCGTTGAGGCGGGGGAACGCGACGTCACGCGCTCCGATCATCAGCGGGATGCACAGGTTGAAGAACGCGGCGGAGAGCGGCATCAGCGCGAGGAACACCATGGTCGTCGCGTGCATCGTGAACATCGCGTTGAACGCATCGCCCGTGATGAAGGTGTTGTCGGGACGCATCAACTGGATGCGGATCAAGAGCGCTTCCAGGCCGCCGCACAGGAAGAAGAAGAACGCCGTGCAGTAGTACATGATCGCGATGCGCTTGTGATCGACGGTCGTGATCCATCCCATGAGACCGTCGCGCGGCGGGACGGCGTGGTGAATCGCCGGGCGCGCGGCACCGGCTGCGGTCGTGGTCGCCGCCATCTACGTCTCCTCCCGTGCGCGGATCACTTGAGGGTCTCCAGGTACGCGACAACGGCCTGCACTTGCTCGTCGCTCAGCTTGAGATCCGGCATCAGTGAGCCGGGCTTCTCCGCGGGCGCGTTCTTGATCCACTTCGCGAGATTCTCCGGTGTGTTCTCCATGATGCCGCCCGCGATCGTTGTTCGGCTTTTCACGTGCGTGAGATCCGGGCCGACCACGCCGACCGACACGCCCTTCACCGTGTGGCAGGTGAAGCACATGGCGGCCCCGCGGAATTGCTTCTCCCCCTCCGCCGCGAGCCCTTCCCGCGGCAGGGTGTCGCCTGCGGCGGTGATGTTGAGCCCCGGTTTCTTTTGGTCGGCAACCCACGTGTCGAACTCGGCGGAATCCTTCACGAGCGCGCGCATGCGCATGTTCGCGTGTGAAGCGCCGCACAACTCGGCGCATTGGCCGTAGTAGTAGCCGGCCTTGTTCGGCGTGAACCAGATGTAGTTCGTGCGCCCCGGAACGACGTCGCGCTTGGCGCCGAACGCCGGGAGCCAGAAGCTGTGGAGCACGTCGGCCGACGTCATCGACAGGTTGACGGTCTTGCCGGTGGGGATCACGAGCTCGTTCGCCGTGACGACACCGAGCTGCGGGTAGCGGAACTCCCACCACCACTGGTGTCCGATCACCTCGACCTGCAGCGCATCGGCGGCAGCCGGCGCCTGCGAGCGGAAGATCGTCTTCACCGTGGGCACGGCGATGAACGCCAGGATGATCGCCGGGGCGATCGTCCAACCGAATTCCAGCATCGTGTGGCCGTGCATGTCGCGCTGCGGCTCGACGCCGGGGCGCGCGCGGAAGCGGACGATCGCGGTAATCAAGGCCGCGGACACCACGACGAAGATCCCGATCTCCCACCACGAAATGGTGAGAAACACGTCCAGCAACCATTGCGCGAGTTCGGAGCGCGGCTCGAGCACTGTTTGCGGGTGCTGCGTCAAATCGGCGCGCGCGACCGATGTCGCGACGGCCGTCGCGCAGACTGCGAGTGCAGTTGAGAGGGGACGCGACCCCGTCAGCCTTCTCGTGGGCATAGTATCCTGTCGGTATGGACGCACGAGCCCCCGCCACCCATGGCAGGGTTCAGAACCGCGGCAAACTACCACAGCGGCGATTCCGCCGCTACTCTTCCGCCCACAGACTCTTCATGTTCGCAATGGCGCCCGGATGACGCATGTGGAAGTACGCCGACATTGCGGCGGCGGCGAGCAGGTTGCCGACGCCCACGCCGGTCGCACCGAGGTACCCGATGATCGTATGCCCCACGGCAAGATCGAAAATGAAGAAGCCCGCCTCGAAGAGAACGAAGGCGAAGACGAGGATGATGCCGACGCCGGCGTGCAGGTCGAAGAGCGACCACAGATACGACGCGACGGTGCCCAGGACGATGAACGTCACCACGTGCAAGCCCGTGTAGACGGCGATCGGCTGCGGCGAGATCGCCAAGGACTCGCTCATCGACTGCGGACCCTTCAGGAGGAACGTGCCGAGGAGACTAGGTGTGTAGAACGGCCGCCCATGGATCAAGTCGAGGATCAGGAACCACCCCGCAACCACACCTGCCCCAATGATCCCCGCAAACAGCCCGTCGCTGAGAACGGCTTCGCGGGTGAGTGGTCGCGGCGTGTCCGGGCGCGCGCCCGCTGATTGCGCCATGCTCGTGGCCTCCTGCGTGAGAGCGTCGGCTGAAACGCGGCGCTCCGCGCCGCCGCAGGCGACCCTAGCAGACTCGCGCGCGCGGAGGTAGACCCTTAGGCGGCCCGTCGCTCCTGCTCGGCGTACGCCCGCGCCAGCCAGTCGGCAACGACCTGCACCGCCTGTACGACCGCGTCGTCGAAGGCTGCGATGTGGTGGCTGTCGATGTCGATCTGACCGAAGATCGTGTCGCCGTCGCGAATGAGCACAACCAACTCGGACTTGGTGTCGCTGCTGCACGCGAGGTAGTTCGCGTGCTTGGACACGTCAGGGATGTTCATGTTGCGCCGCTCGGCGACCGCGGTGCCGCACACACCGTTGCCGACGCCGATGAACACGTGATCGGTCGGCGCTCCGATGTACGGACCGAGCTTGAGCACGTCGTCCGGGTACAACTCGTAGATCCCGGTCCAGTGGAAGCGTTCGTCGAGGTCGTGCAGTCCGTCCACGGCAGCGCGGCACATCTCCGAGATGTCGGCGCCGGAGACGCGCAGGGACTCGAGTCGCGAGAGCAGGATCGATAGGTCCATGGGATCCTCCGGGAAGGGGGCGCTCCCTGGTATCGGCAGGCGGCGAATCGTGCTCGCGCGGAATCACTCCGACTTTTGCAGCCCTGTCCTCCGGGCCCGCCACGGGGGTAGCGTGACCGTATGAGCCGAGACCCCGCGACGCGCGTGCAGGACTACTTGGCGTTCGGCGAATTCGGTGACGTCAACCCGTCCATCACCGATTCCTCGACGTACACGTTCCTGACCCCGGAACGCATGGAGGAACTGTTCGAGCATCCGATCGAAGGGTGCTTCCTCTACTCGCGCCACTGGAACCCGATCAACAAGTACCTCTCCGATGCGCTCGCGCGCATGGAGGACGGCGAGGCCGCGCAGGTCATGGCGTCCGGCATGGCCGCGATCAGCACGACGCTGCTCACGCTGTGTTCTGCCGGGGACGAAATCGTCGCGGCGCGGACCATCTACGGCGGGTCGTACGCGCTGCTCAAGAACCTGCTCCCGCGCTTCGGCGTCACGACGCGCTTCGTGAACGTGCGCGACCTCGACGCCGTGCGCGCGGCGGTCACGTCGCGCACACGCGTGGTGTACTGCGAGTCGATCAGCAACCCTCTGCTCGACGTCAGTGACATCGCAGCGCTCGCGGAGATCGCACACGCGCACGGCGCCGTGCTCGTCGTGGACAACACGTTCAGTCCGATGATCCTCTCGCCCCTTGCCCTCGGGGCGGACGTGGTCGTCCACAGCATGACGAAGTTCATCAACGGCACGAGCGATTGCGTGGCCGGTTGCGTCGTGTCGACGAGCGAGTTCATCGCGCGGTTGAACGACGTCAACTCCGGCGCGAGCATGCTCCTCGGTCCCGTGCTGGACAGCCTGCGCGCAGCAGGCATTCTGAAGAACCTGCACTCGCTGCATACGCGCATGCGGCAGCACGGCGCGAACGCTCTGACGCTGGCGCGCTACCTCGTCGAGAGCGGATGGACGGTGCACTATCCTGGACTGGCCGCGCACCCCCAGCACGAGATGCTCACACGCATGATGAACCCCGGCTACGGCTACGGTGGCATGATGACGCTCGACGTCGGCTCGTGGGACGTCGCGCGCCGCTTGATGACGCGCATGCAAGAGGAACGCGTCGGGTACCTAGCCGTCAGTCTCGGGTACTTCAAGACCCTGTTCTCCTCGCCCGGGCATAGCACGTCGTCCGAGATTCCGCACGACGAGCAGGAGGGCATGGGCCTGGGCGAAGGGTTGATCCGCTTCTCCGTTGGACTCGACAACGACATCCGGCGGACGTGCCGCGCGATCGGCGCGTGCCTCGACGAATGCGCCGGTCTCAGAAACGCGCCGTCGACGGACGGCACAGCCGCACGCTCTTCACGCTCTTAATTGAGGCGCACGAGTCTCCGCGTTGTGTCGCGCGCCGCGCGTTCCGGGCGATCTGCGTGACGCCTTGTGCACGAAGCGCGCAGGCTGCACAGCGCACGCTGCAGCGTGCATTTCGCGCAACTGGGCTAACTGCAAGCGCACTAATGCCACGCAGACGCGAACGTTCGAGGCACGTGCATTGCAGTCAACTCAGTCAGCAGACAACACGCATGCAGTCCCCCACGCTGCCTGCCTTCTCCCGCATCCGGAGGGCATAGCATGACATCCACGACCCGTAGCTCCTTCGTTCTGGCCGCAGCCGGATTGCTCGTCACCTCCGGTGTGTGGTTCAGCGGATGCGTCGAAGCGAATGCGCCCGACTCGCCGCCGCCGGTCTCCGTCCACAGCACCGGACCGGACGGCGCCACGTTCGCCGAGTTCATCGCGGCGCTCGAACTCGTTCTCTACGACATCCAGAAGAACCCGGAGTACCTGACGCCGGTCTCCGCGACGATCTCTGCATCGAAGGGCGGGACGATCACGGCGGGACAATTCAAGTTGTTCATCCCGGCAAAGGCACTGCAGCAAGACACGAAGATCACCGTGTACCCGTTCAGTTTGATTCAGCAAAGCGTCGCCGTGGAGCCGACGGGGTTGCAGTTCCGCCCAGGCTACAGCGCGACGCTCACGTTCGACTACAAGGGCACGAACGCGAAGAACGCACCCGCGTCATCGCTCGTCGCGAGTTGGTTCAACCCGTCGACGGGCGCGTGGGAGGCCATGCCGTCGGGCCAGAACGATTCCAGGAAGTACCAGTATGTCACGACGCTGGAGCACTTCTCCTACTACGCGCTGTCCAAGCGAAAGTAACTCGCCACCCGGGAGAAACGGCGGGGCCGCTGAGCCGCGGGGCTCGGCGGCCTCCTGCGTCACAACGCGACGCAAACATAGACGTGCACCGGAACGCGGGGTCAGCCGATCTCCTCTCCCACAGTGACGGACCGTGCAATCGGGCGACTGGGGAGACGCGTTATGAAGACCATCGTGTTGGCGATCGCGGCGACGGCGGTGCTCGCGGTCCTCACTGGCTGCGAGAAGTCCACTTCGCCCGGCGGGTCCGGCGGCAACACGTTCCCCGATCCGTGGCCTTCGAACATGGGGGCCGTTCTGACCACCATGTTCACGGATCCGGCGGGCGATCAGCAGGCGCTTCCGCCCGAACAGGAGGGCCCGCCGTATCCCGGCCCCGTGCCGTTCCCCGCGGTCGACGTCACCGAGATCGCCATGGGCGTGGACGGCGACTTCCTGTACATGCGGGTCCAGTTCGCCGGTCCCATTCCCACCGCCGACGTTCACATCCCCGCGGACGGCGTCGTCGAAGAGCAGTGGGTGCGCAGCCAGGGCATGAACGTCTCGCTCAACTCCGACGGCAACACGGCCACGGGCGGCGCGGGAGAGGGCGTGACGGGCGTCGACGTCTTCTTCGCGGTCGGATTCCGGTACGGTACGCAGACGCTCGTCTACGCGAATTGGGACTTCCCCGATGGGGACGTGCACCACGCCGTGCACAACGCCCACGGCGAACTCGGCTCGGGTGGACCGGGACACGACTTCGTCGTTGCGCGCTACCGCGTGGCGGACCTCGGTGCGTTCTTCCCACGCGGGGAGTTGGTCGACGTCGGCTCGTGGTCGGAAGCGGAGAGTTACAACGCCGACGGGACCCTGAAATACCACCACTTCGCATATGACCGCGCGATCGACGGCGGGCACTGGACGATCCCCGGGCAGTAGGGCCGGAGCGGCTATCGCGGCAATGCTGCGGCCCAGTTGACGAAAAGCTGGATGTCGCGGTGCGGCATGTCCGCGGCGATGCTGAGCAGCGTCCGCTCGCCGCCGCGCACGACCGCGCCGCCCGTCACCCCCTCCGGGAACGTAAAGAGCACGCGCGGCACGCCCGGCCGCACTTCGTCGCCGCTCTCGATCGGCACCGACATCCTCTGGCCGAGCGGGCTGCTGTATCGCAACTCCCTGCCATCGTGCGACCAATGCGGCGTGACACCGCCGGCTGCGGTGATGCGCACCTTGCGGCCCGGGGTCGGGAAAGACTGGACGTAGATCTCGAAAGCGCCGGACTCGCTCGACTGGTAGGCAAGCCACCGTCCGTCGGGTGACACCGCCGCTGCCGTCTCGGTATACGGCGTGCGCAGATAGGTCGTCGGCCGACCTTGACGGTTCGCGGGCAGCACCCAGACATCACCCTGCGTCACCGGGTCGACCGACTGAAGCAGGAGGTACCGACCGTCCGGCGACCAGTCACTCAGGTATTTGAACTGCGTGTCGCTCGATGGGATCAACTCCGGCGTCCCGCTGCCGTCGGCGCTCGCGATGTAGACTTCCATCCGTCCCGATTGTTGCGACGTAATGGCGACTCGCGTGCCATCGGGCGACCACTCCGCAGTCGCGTCCACCGTTTGCACCGAGGCGAATCGCGTGGGGATCCCGCGCTCGAGGTCCGCGATCCACAGCTCGGTGCCGCTCTGGAGGATGGCGCGCCGTCCATCGGGCGACGCCGCCTTGACGTCCCATTGACCGTCCGGCAGGGAGATGAGCGTACGCGCGGCGCCCGCGCGGTCGTACCATCGCAGGGCGGTCTTCGGCGTTTCACTTCGCAGGAACGCGAGGCGTCCGTTGCGGGACGCCGAGGCGACCGGCTCCGCATCCGTGTCCATCGGTGGCGGCGCATCGCCGATGACCACCGGATCCCCGATGACTTTCAGCCGGCGCGCATCGAAACGCCGCGCGACGATTCGCCCATCTCGCGCGAACACGAGATATCCGGGCGCTGCGTACACGACGGAAGTGCTCGCGGTGAGCACGCGCTTCACCGACTTCGACGAAAGAGATCCCACGCAGATGTCGAAGCCGCGCGGCCCGGCCGGGAGCGCGGTGTACAGGAAATGGTCCCCGTCCGGCAGGAAATACGGGAATCGATGTCCCACCTCGTGATGCGCGGAGTCGAGAGCTGTGACCGGAGTCGGTTCACCGCCGCTCGCGGAGACACGTGACAGCGGCCCTTCTTGTGCGGCGGCGAACACGATCACACCATCCTTGTTCCAACTGCCTCCGCGTCCATGCTTGGCTTCGCACACCACGACCGGCGCGCTGCCGTCGAGGGTGACCTTCATCATCTTCCGCGTGCCGGTGTCGAAATACCCGATCGCACGGCTGTCCGGAGACCAAAACACGCCCACGGGTAAAATGCCCGGGGCTTCGAGCACGCGCCTGGCCTCGGTGGAACCGAGTGGACGCACCCAGATCCCGACGCTCGTCGAATCGCCGGCCACCAAAGCGACGGTCTTCCCGTCGGGCGACAACGCCTGTCCCGACCAATAGCCGAAGAGCGCGGCGCGCGTCGGGCCGTCGATCGTCGAGCGGATCGGCTCGGCGTCGCGTGGACGCGACGCCGACAACACAAATGACGCGACGGCCGCAAGGACTCCACCGGCCGCGATCGCCCACGGCAGCCATACCTGACGCCGCGTGCGCTTCGGCGCCGCGATCGTCACGCCCGACACCGACGCGCCCTCCGCGATGCCTTGCAGCTGCAAGCGCACGTCGTGCGCCGTGCGCACACGTTCGTCGGGATCCTTCGTGAGACACGTGCGCACGAGGCGATCCAATCCCGCGGGCGCCAGCGGCGCCACCTGCGACACCGGCGCCGGCTCGCCCGTCATGATCGCGCTGATCAACGAGGCCTGGCTGCGGCCGTCGAACGCGCGCTTCCCGGTCGCCATCTCGTACAACACGCAGCCCAGCGCCCACAGATCGCTGCGCGCGTCGGCCTCCTGGCCTTCGAGTTGCTCGGGCGCCATGTACTGAAACGTGCCGACCAGCGTGCCCTCGGCCGTGAGCGGCGAGCCGATCGTCGGCGACTGCGTGAGCGCCGCCATCGTCGCGCCGCTGCCGCTCGTGGGGCCCGTGGTTTCCGTCGCGCGCGCGAGACCGAAGTCCATCAACTTCGCGCCGCTCTTCGTCAGCATCACGTTGCCCGGTTTGAGATCGCGATGGATGACGCCCGCGCGATGCGCGCGGTCCAGCGCGTCGGCGATCTGCGCGCCGATCTTCAGCACGTCGGCCGCCGGCAACGCCCCGCTCCGCGCGAGACGCTGCGCGAGCGTCTCGCCCTCGACGAGTTCCATCACCAGGTAATCGGTGTCGCCCTCGCGCCCGACATCGAACAGCGTGCAGATGTGCGGGTGATTGAGCGACGAGATCGTCTTGGCTTCGCGCTCGAACCGCGTGCGGACCTCCGCGTTGTCCGATAGATGCTGTGGCAGGACTTTGACCGCGACGTCGCGGCCCAGCCGCGTGTCGCGCGCGCGGTACAC
>CAZEPH010000090.1:0-8862 GCA_964514075.1 uncultured bacterium
CACAGCGCCCTCGTTCATGTTGGTGCCGCGAGCCGCGAGCTCGGGGTCGCGCCAACCTTCGCCCGCGTCGTAGTTCGTCGCCTTGACGAAGGCCTCGAAGTCCTGCACGCGCGTCTCCCAGATACAGAAGAGGACACTCGTCCCGGGCACCGGCACGAACGTCATGCCCAGAGAATTCTCCCACGGCTTCCCCGGTTTGGGTGAAGACGCATTCGCCGACTGACCGGCACCCGTGAACACGACCGCACAAGCAAGCAACGCTGAACAAACGCGAGAGGCTATCGTGGGAGAATTAGGCATCATTGAATTGCTGGTTTCGTGTCAATGCTCGTGCCGATGGTGGATGTCCGGGTAGTGCGCATGCGAGTGAACCATGGGCTCGTGGCGGTGCGAATGGCGGTGCGGTTCTCCCGGCGGGTCGGTCGGCGTGTGCGAGTGTTGGTGGTGTTCATCATGGACGTGCGCGTGATCGTGCTCCAGCGCCGCATGGGTATGAACGTGCTCGTGTCGCTCGGTCAGGTGCAGCCACACGCCGACGCCCATCAGCGCACCGGCGAGAACCAGCGAGGCGGTTATGGGATCACGGAGAAGCACCACTGAGACGACGGCGCCGATGAACGGTGCCGTCGAAAAATAGGCGCCGGTGCGCGCGGAGCCGACGTGCCGTAGCGCCAATATGAACAACACGAGGCTCAACCCATAGCCGAGGATGCCGACGACGCCCGCGCCCGCCACCGCGCCCAGGGAGGGAATGCGCGCTCCGAGCGCGAAGGCGAGCGTCGTGTTCACCGCGCCTCCGACCAGACCCTTGATGGCGGCGATCTCGACCGGGTCCGCCGCCGCCACCCTGCGGGTCAAGTTGTTGTCGATCGCCCATCCGAGACACGCTCCCACCACCATCAATGGGGGCACGACGCTGCCAATGCGGGGCGCCCCCGACCAGGTGATCACGATGCCGCCGCACAGGATCGCGAACATGCCGAGAGCAATACGACGGTCGAAGTTTTCGCGGAACACGAACCATGCGAGCAATGCGGTGAAGACGCCCTCCAGGTTGAGGAGCAAAGACGCGGTGGACGCGTCCGTGCGCGTGAGGCCCAACATCAGCAGGACGGGAGCTAGCACGCCGCCGAACATGATGGCGCCCATGAGCCACGGGAGTTCGGCTCGCGACAGCGGCGTTTCCCGCGAGACGGCGGATCGGCGCAAGCGGCGCCATACGATCCACCCACCCAGTGCGACCCCGGACGCCGAATACAGGAGGCCCGCCAGCATGACCGGGCCCACGTTTCCGACGAGCAGTTTCGCGAGCGGAGTACTGGCACCAAACAGAGCCGCCGCGGCAAGCGCCGCGAGCGGGCCCGTACGATCGATCGGACCCGGTGGAGTCTGGTTAGCAGCCGGCCGGTCCGACATGGTCACTTCCTGATGGCTTCGCGTTCAACGGTTTCGTCACGGTGGAATGTCCGGTACAGACCCGGAAGCACGAGCAGGGTCAGCGCCGTCGAGGACAGAATACCACCAATGACCACTGTGGCCAGCGGGCGTTGCACCTCGGCCCCGGTTCCGTGCGCCAGCGCCATGGGAACGAATCCGAGCGACGCCACCAGCGCGGTCATCAGGACCGGACGTAGTCGCGTTTGAGACCCTTCCGTGATCGCGTCGTCCAACGGCTTCCCATCCGCGCGCAGCTTGTTGATGAACGATATCATCACCATCCCGTTGAGCACGGCCACCCCGGAGAGCGCGATGAATCCGACACCCGCCGATATCGAGAGCGGAAGGTCCCGCAGCCACAGCGCCGCGATGCCTCCGGTCAGTGCCAGCGGCACACCGGTGAACACCAGCAAGGCATCTTTGACGCCTCCAAATGTGGCGAACAGGAGAAGAAACACCAGTAGAAGCGCGACGGGAACGACGATCTTCAGGCGATTACTCGCCGATATGAGTTGCTCGAACTGGCCGCCCCAGGACAACCAATAACCGGCCGGGATCTGAATCCTCTCGCCGATCTGTCGCTGCGCTTGCGCGACAAAGGACCCCAGGTCGCGGCCACGCACGTTGGCGGTGACGACCACGCGTCGCTTGCCGTTCTCCCGGTTGATCATGTTGGGCCCCAGCGCGACGGAAATCTCGGCCACTTCTCCCAGCGGTATGAACGATTGCAGCCCCGCCGTCGACGCGTCTCGATGCGACGCGAGCGCGAGGGTCAAGCCGCCTCCGTCGCCGTTTGCTTCGCGTCGCGGCAGCGGTACCGGGATGCGATCGAGGGCCGCGATGTCGGTGCGCAGGTCCTCGGGCAGGCGCACGACGATCTCGAAGCGACGGTCGCCTTCGAAGACCTCGCCGGCCGCCTTCCCACCCAGCGCGATCTCGATGACCTCCTGCAGATCGGAGATGCTCAAACCGTAGCGGGCCAGCGCCTCGCGCTTGGGCGCGATGGCCATGAGCGGGAGACCCGTGGTCTGCTCCAGCTTCACGTCCGCCGCGCCGGGGATAGTTTTCATTTCCTTCTCGATCTGCTTTCCGATCTGCTGCAGAACCTCCATGTCCTCGCCGAACAGTTTCACCGCGACGTCGCTGCGTACACCCGCGATCAATTCGTTGAAACGCATCTGGATCGGCTGCGTGAATTCGTAGTTGTTGCCGGGGAGCTGTCGAACCGCCGTCTCCATCTCGGCGACCAACTCGGCCTTCGCCTTCTTCGGGTCGGGCCATTCCTTGCGCGGCTTCATGATGACGAAACCATCCGCGACGCTAGGGGGCATGGGATCGGTGGCAATTTCGGCGGTTCCCATTTTGGCGAACACGTTCTTTACCTCGGGAAACTCCTTGAGGCGCCGCTCCAACACGTGCTGCATTTCGACGGCCTCGGTGAGGCTCGTCCCCGGGATGCGCAGCGCGTGCAGCGCGACGTCGCCCTCGTCGAGACTCGGGATGAATTCGGTGCCCATGCGCGACGCCGTGATTCCGCTGAGCACGACCAGCACGACGGCGGCGGTGACGGTGAGCCCGCGATGGCCCAGGCAAAACTTCAGCGCCGGCACATAGGCCCGGTGCGCAAGCCGCATCACGACGTTCTCGTGCTCGGACACCTTCCGGTTGAGCAGGAGTGCCACCGCGGCAGGAACGAAAGTAGCCGAGAAGATCATCGCCCCTGCTAGCGCCATGATGACCGTGAACGCCATCGGATGGAACATCTTGCCCTCGACGCCGCTCAGGGTGAGGATGGGCAAGTACACCACCATGATGATGAACGAGCCGAACAGACTGGGGCGGATGACTTCGCGCGTCGCGTCGCGGACCACGTCGAAGCGCTCCGCTCTGGTGAGCAGCCGCGACAGCCTGCGCTGCTCCTCGCCGAGCCGGCGAATGCAGTTCTCCACGATGATGACCGCACCGTCCACGATCAGGCCGAAGTCGAGTGCGCCCAGGCTCATTAGGTTGCCGCTGATCTTCGTGCCCACCATGCCGGTGATGGTGAACAGCATCGACAACGGAATGACGAGCGCCGTGATGATGGCAGCACGAATATTACCGAGCAGGAGGAAGAGGATAGCCACCACCAGCGCGGCGCCCTCGAAGAGGTTCTTCTTCACCGTGTTGATGGTCGCGTTTACCAAGTCGGTGCGGTTGTACACGGTCCGCGCGACGATCCCCTCCGGCAGCGTGCGGTTGATTTCCTCCACCCGCGCGTGAACGCGCTCCGACACCGTGCGGCTGTTTTCTCCAATCAGCATGAACACGGTTCCCAGCACCACCTCTTCGCCGTTCTTGGTAGCGGCGCCGTTGCGCAGCTCTTTGCCGAGGAAGACGTCGGCGACGTCGTGAATGTGGAGCGGCACGCCGTCGCGACTGCCGACGACGATCTGGTTGATGTCCTCGATATCCGCCACCTGACCGGGGCTGCGGATCAGGTACTGTTCCCCGTTGCGCTCGATATACCCGGCGCCGATGTTCGAATTGTTGCTGGCCAGCGCCGCCATCAAGTCGCGGAAGGTGATGCCGTACGCGCGCATCCGATCCGGGTGCGGCGTCACGTGGTACTGCTTGACGAAACCGCCGATCGAATTCACGTCGATAACGCCGGGGACGTTGCGAAGCTGCGGCTTGATGATCCAGTCCTGCACCGTGCGTAGGTCGGTCGGGGTGATGGCACTTCCGTCGGGATTGCGCGCGCCGGGTTCGGCTTCCACGTTGAACATGTAGATCTCGCCGAGGCCGGTTGCGATGGGGCCGGGACTGGGGTCGATGCCGGGCGGCAGCTTGCCCGCCACTTCTCGAATCCGCTCGTTGACGAGCTGGCGCGCGAAATAGATGTCCGTCCCGTCTTGGAAGACCACCGTCACCTGCGAGAGACCGTAACGCGAAAGCGAGCGCGTGTACTGCAGGCGCGGGAGCCCGCCCATCGCGGTCTCGATGGGAAATGTGACGCGTTGCTCGACCTCGAGCGGCGAGTACCCGACCGCCTCGGTGTTGATCTGAACTTGGACGTTGGTGATGTCCGGTACGGCGTCGATGGGGAGGCGGTGGTAGTTCCAGATTCCGAGCCCCACGATGGCGGCGGTGACACCCAGAATCAGCCAGCGCTGGTGAATTGCAAAACGGACGATGTGTTCCATCATGACAGGCCTTCTTTCCGGTTGCTCTAGTGGTCGTGGCTTGCACCGGATTTACCGATGTCGGCCTTGATGATGAAGCTGTTCTCCGTCGCATACTTCTGCCCTGCGTCGAGCCCGGACACAACCTCCACCCATTCGTCGTCGCGGCGGCCGAGCTCCAGGATCGCGATCTCGAACACTTCCCCGTCCTGCATGAACACCACGTCCCAGTCGCGGAAGGTCTGCAGCGCCGAGGCCCGCACCGCGACCGGCGCGTTCGCCTCGTCGACGACGATCTCACCGGTCACGAACAGTCCGGGGCGCCATTCACGCTTGGGATTGGGCAGCACCACGCGCGCGAGCATGGTTTGCGTTTCTTCGGCGCCAAACGGCGAGATGTAGCCGATGGTCCCGCGCGCCGGCGGCACGCCTTCTCCAGCGTGAATCGTCACCGCCTGCCCCACCTTGAGGCGGTGAAAGTCCTGACGATGCACGTTGAGATCGACCCAAACCGTGCCGAGGTCGGCGACGGTGTAGATGACCTCGCCCTCCTTGGCAAACTCTCCCTGCGTCACGCCCTTCTTGATCACCGTGCCCGCGATCGACGACTTGACCTCGTAGGGTTGCAGGCTCTCGTTGCTCTCGACGATCGCGACGACTTCGTCCTTGGCCACCGGATCACCGAGTCGCTTGAAGACTTTGGTCGCTATGCCGGGATAACGCGGGATCACGTGCGTCATGTGGTCTTCGTCGGGGAGCACGCGACCGCTCGCGCGCACGGTGGTCTTGATGCGCGCCGGGCCCGCGGTCTCGATCACGATGCCGGATGTCGACACCGCCTCCGCGCTGAGCGTGGTGCGGCCCTCGTAGGAGTCGTACTCCCACTCGTGGGTCGCTCCCTGGTGTTTCGCCACGACCTTCACGTCGAAGGAATGCGGCTCGACGACCTCGGAATCTCCCAACAGGTAGTCCTCGCGCGGCGCGAAGCCGATGCGATCGACGCGACCGCCGAAGCGGTGCAGCTCGATGGCGAGCTCCACGGTCGCCGGATCGACCGGCGTCTCCTTCGCGAAGGCGTACACGCGGAACTCGGGCGGCACGCCGCGCTCGAAGATGGTCACCTCGACCGCGAAATCGCCATCGGAGAGAAGACGTCCGCCGTGCGCCCCCTTCACGACCTCGGCGACGGACTCACCGTGCCCGTGTTCGCCGGACGCTCCCCCCGAGGTGCGGCCGCCTTGCAGGACCGACTTCGCCACGATCGCACCGAGCGCGAGTACGCCAAGTGCGATCGCAATCTGCCATTTGGTAGCGAGTTTCTTTTCCATGTTCATGATCATCACCGTGTGGTTGCGGCTCCCCCGATGGGCTGCCCGGTCAGTCGTTCGATCTCGAGAAGGAATTGGTGGAATGACGTGGCGGTACGGATGTGCTCCTGCCGGACGTCGAAAACCGTGCGTTGCGCGTCCAACACGTCGAGGTAGGAAAACCGGCCCTGCGCGTAGCCTTCCTGCGACAAGGCGAGCACGTCTTCGGCGATCGGCAGGATGCGGCTTTCCAAACCCTCCATGACGTGCGCGTCGTGGAGCACCTCCTCGTAGAAGCCGAGGAGCACGTTGCGAAGTCGGAATTCGGTGGCGCTCCGCTCCGCGTCGGTCGCGTCGAGGAGCGCCCTCGCCTCCGCCCTGCCACCTTGGTTGCGGTCGAAGACGGGGAGCGGAAGCGACAGTCCGAACACCCAGGTTTGGTCGTCGGTCGCTTCCAGGTGCCGGAATCCCGCGTCGAGAGAAACGTCCGGCATGCGACGCGCGTCGGCGAGCCGAATTTCCGCCGCACGAAGGTTCTGCTCCGAAACAGAACGCTGCATCTCGGGGCTGTTGGCGATACGGCGCGCGATCTCCTCAAACGGCGGAATACTCGGACGCGCGAACAGATCAGCCGTGGCGCGCTCGAAAGAGGGCTCGCCGCCCCAACTCGCCGCGAGCATCTTGCGAGCCGCGTTGAGTTCGTGCTCGACCTCCTCCACCAACACGTCGACCCGCGCGAGCACGATCTCCGCCTTCTTCTCGTCCAGCGCGGAGCCTTTTCCCGCCTTCACGCGTTCGCGCACGGTGCGCAGCGCATCGTCGGCCAGCTGCCGCGTGGTGAGGGCCAATTCGTAGGAGTGCTGGTTGGCGACCACCCCGATGAAACGCTCGGTGACGAGTGCGAGGATTTCCACCCGCTTGGATTCGTATTCCGCGTCGTTGATGCCCTTGTGCAGCGCGGCTGCCGCGCGACGCGCCCCCCGCTTTCCGCCGAGCTCGATGACCTGGCTCAGTTGCAGCGTGGTCTGCGACTGGGCTGCGCCGCCGTAGGCGCCGGTACCGAGCACGTCTTCCACCATCAAGGAGAGAGACGGGTTGGCTGGTTTTCCCGCCTGTAGCGCGCGCGCTTCGCTCGCTCTCTCTCTGGGTGCGAACGGCGCCAACTCGGGATTCCGCGCGAGCGCGAGCGCGACCGCGTCGGCCAGCGTAAGCTCGCGAGGCACATCAAGCACGGTTGAGTCCGCGGCATTCGCGGAGCCGGACGCGCCGGTGGCGTGCAGGCCGGCCAACAGCAAGGTGACCGCCGCTATCATGAACCGGTGAGTGGTCATAGAATCTTTCTGCTCGAGAATGCGACTGCAAAAAGGTGAACTCATGCCAGGAACGCTTCGCCCCGGCACGGGAACTCGTGTCGCGCACCGCGCGCGACTTATGTGGTTAGAAACGGCGGGTCAGATTCGAAGGACGCAGCCCAAGACGAGGGGATGGCGTGAATGCGGAGGAGCCAGCACTACCGAGGTGCGGGTCGCCACCACGGTGACTGGCGGCGCGTTGTAAGCGACCAACACCGCGACCGGCGTCGGTCGGGAGTGCCCCAACGTGGCGTCGGACATACCCGGGGTGGCGTGCCCGTGCTCTTCGTCCGAATGGTGCACGGCATCTATGCACAGATGGTCTTGCGCGGGTGCGTGCTGGTGGAGATGCGATTCCATGAGGTGGAGAAACACCACGGCGGGCAGGACCGTGCCCACCACCAGGGTGAGCGCCGAACCCAATGCAAGCGGCCTCGAGAATCGCATGGCTGTTAGGAGTATCCGGAATTGGGGTGCATGTCAACGACGATTCGGCGTCTCGCCTCGGTATACCCGGCGCACCCAATCGAGTTCCTCCATGATGCGATCGCGCAGCTCGACGCCCGACTTGGCCCCGATGTATAGCTTTCCATTCACGAGGACGCCGGGCGTCGCGCGGACCCCACAACCCGCCCCGATGCCCTTCTCCCTCTGTACTCGCTCGAACAACTCGGGCGCTCCCAAGTCGGCGTGAAACTGATCGAGGCCGACGCCCGCCGCCGCGGCGCACGAGTCCAATTGCGCGTCACCCAAGTCTCCGCCCCGCGCGAACAGTTCGTCGAACATTTCCCAGCCCAATCCCTGCCGTTCGGCCGCGAGGTAGGCGATCGCGGCCGCGGTCGAGCGCGGGTTCTGCGAGAGCGGGTAATTCATGAACCAGAGCGAAATGCTGTCCGACATTTCGACACTCAATTTGCGCAGCGACGGCGCCGCCACCTTGCAGTACGGGCATTCGAAGTCGGCGAAGATGACGACGCGCACCGCAGCGTTCCTATTTCCTGACGGCACGAGGTTCGACACGTCGACGTCGCAGGTGCGCTCGGGAAACGCCGACAGCTTCCGGTTGCGAACCGAGTCGAGAATGCTGGAGAGCCCGCGATTCGCCGCCGCGCGGCGTGCGATGAAGTTCGCCATACGAACGCCGGTCGGGTCGTTGGCGTTCAGACATTCCAGCACGGTACCGTCGCAATCACCGTAACACCGCGCGGTGCGCAGCGCTTCCGCGGCGACTTCGCGTTGCGCGTCCGTCAACGCGCGGGCATCGCCGATGCGATCCCACGGGATCCCCTGTGCGCGCGCCATGGTCGCGAAGACGACCCAGGCCACCAAACCGATGCGGACAACGACTCTCACGGCTCGAACCTACCCTCGACCAGCCTAACATGTCGATTCCCAGCGGGCTACCCGAGGCGACCCAAAATGATCTGTGCCGGGGACGACTGTCTTCCGTCTTATATGTTGAAAGCTGAAAGGACCCCACGCCAACGACCCGGAGGCCGCGCCATGTCCAGACGCTTCATTTTCCCCCTCGCATTGACGCTATTCGTCGCCGTTCCGGTGGCGCACGCCGACATCACCACCGGCCTCGTTGCCCGCTATACG
>CAZEPH010000091.1:0-8735 GCA_964514075.1 uncultured bacterium
CGCTGTATCGATAGCCTCTCGACGTAGCACACACCCGCGCCTCCGGCGGAATCCGGCGGCGCGGGTTGCGTTTCTGTGCGACGATGCGGCGCGATCATGCCACGTACGCGCATCATCTCCGCAGGATTGCTCGTGCGCGCGCGCTTCGCGCACGACGGCGGCGCATGGCGCTACCTCCTGGTGCACCCGTCGGGCGCATACAACCGCCGCGCGCCGTGGTCCCTCCCCAAAGGCCTCGTGGACCCCGGCGAGTCGCTCGAAGAATGCGCGGTGCGCGAAACGCGGGAGGAGACCGGCGTGGACGCGCGCATCATCGCGCCGCTGGGTCACGTGCGCTACGCGAAGTCGCCGAAGGATGTGCACGCGTACCTCGCGGAGCCGCTCGGGAACCCGCCGCGCGACAGTGTGCTGACGCCTGCGAGTTGGGAGGTGGATCGCGTGGAGTACGTCACCGCGGACGGTGCGCGCGCGCTGTTGCAGCACGATCAGCGCGCGTTCATCGACCGCGCCGAAGCGTTCTCCGCTCCGGAACCGCGACGTTAGCTCGGCGTCAGGAATCGCGGCGCTTCTTGGACGTGACTGTGCGCGCGGACGCCTTCGCCTTCGGTTTCGCCTTCGCCTTGGGGGTTCCCGTGTAGCGGTCTTGCCGCGGCCGCGCGCGCGCACCCTCCGTGCGTTTGGGCTTCACGAGACCGCGCGTTTCCGCGCCGAAGCGCTGGTCGGTTGCACGCGAGACGGCCGGCTTCGCCGGCGCGGCGGGCTTTGCCACCGTCGGCTGCGGCGCGCTGTCGCGCAACGCCGCGAGACGCTGCCGCCACATCTGCGCCGCGCGCGCACGCGCGGCGTCGCGCAACGGAAGCGGCAACGCGTTCCACCCGCTGGCGCGCAGGCGCAGGCGCGTCTGCCCCGAAACCGTGCGCAGATCGAACGTCACGACGATCGGCGCGCCCCATCCGGCGTCCGCTTCTTCCAGCGCGTACGCGAGGCGCTCCCCGACGCGGTATTCGATCACGCGGCCCGACTCCGTCACGGTGCGATCGTCGACGGTCGTTTCGAACGAGACGGCACCGCCGTACACGGCGTCCATCTCACAGCGATCGCACATCCACGCGACCACGCTCTCGCGGCGCGTGAGCGCGGCAAACACGTGCTGCGGGTCCGTCGGGATGTCGGCGGTCAACTCGATCGCCTCCGCGTGCGTGGACTCGATGCGCGTGAGATCCTCGCCCGTCGCGAGCTCGTAGAGTTGCATCATCCACACGGACGCGCGGCGATCCCACGCGCGGCGATCCGTTTCCAACTCGCACCCGCGCCCCGTGCACGCCACGCGCACGCCGAATACTTCGCCGCTCGCTTCGGGCGTGATGTCGAATGCGAACGTCATCTCGGGGCCGAGGCCGGCGCTGCGCACGACCCACGTCATGTGCGCGCGCGGTTCGACGCGCGTCACGCGTCCGAGCAACGCATCGCCGTCGGGGTGTTCGATGCGCACTTCGCCGCCCACGACCGGCTCCAGCGCCGCGTGCGCGAGCGCGCGGTCCGGCATCGTGATCCACTGCGCCACCGCGTCGGCGTGTGTGAGCAACGACCACACGCGCTCCGCGCTCGTTGGGATCGCGTGCGTGCGGCGGAAGCCGTCACTTGGAACCGCCGTGCGCGCGAGCGCCAAGTATGCGCGCAGATCCGCGAGCGCATCGCGCCAGCACGTCTTTGCGCGGCGCTCGCTGCGCGCCATGGCCACCGGCAAGGACTCCCACCCGCCGTGCGTGAGCGTGAGGCGCGTCGCGTTCTTTCCACTCGGCGTGAGCGTGAACGCGAGCGTGGTCTCGCCCGGCCATCCCGGCTCGACCCACGTCAGCGCGATGCGCGACGGCGCGTCGCACTCGGTCACGCGGCCGCGCTCGAGCAAGCGTCCCGTGCACATGCCGTAGAACTGCACGTCGCCGCCGACGCGCGCCTCGACGTGCGCGCGCGTGAACCAGCGGTCCAACTCGGCGTCGCGCGTGATCGCCTGCCACACGCGCTCGGGCGGCACGGGCAGATCGATGGCCATCTCGATTGCGCTCGGGTAGTCGGTCAGCTTCGGCTGCGTGACGCCGCGCTCTTCGCACAAATCCGCAAGACGCGCCGCGTAGTAGGTCCATCCCAGCTCGTAGTCGTGACGCTCCGCGGCGTCCGTTCCGGAGTGCGTGAACGTGACGATCGTCGCACGGCCGTCGTCATCCGCGTGCATGTCGAAGGCGAGCGTGGTCTCCGCGCCGACGCCTTGCCAATGCCACGTGGTGACGAGTCGCACGTGCGGTTCGTACGCGATGACGCGGCCGACGGCGCAGTCGCCGTCGAACCACTCGGCGCGGAATCGGCCGCTTTGCGCAGGTTCGACCTGCACTTCGGCGAACCACATCGCGGACTCTTCCGGATCGGTGAGCGCGCGCCAGACGCGGCTCGGCGGACACGCGATGCGGCGCGTGATCTGGATGTCGCTGCGGGCGGCGGTTGGCGCGGTGGGTGCGGGCATGAGTGCGGGTGCGTCCAGTGCGGAGTCAGGGGTCATCGGTCGTCTCCTCGGGAAACGGTGGACGCGCGGGACCGTAGATGGCAGCCCGAGGGAAGGTCAAGTCTACTTCTGCTGGCGGGGTAAATTTAGTCGATGGGCTAAATCACTCTTGACTCTTTTGCTGCCCACTTGAATAGTGAACTGGTCATCCCACCTAAGGAAACGGAGCGAGAATGGACGCGAACCCCATATCCAACCCCTTCAAGCCGGGGGCCGGACACATGCCGCCGTATCTCGCCGGCAGGGAGACCGAGAAGGAAGACTTTGCCAAGAGGTTGGCCCAGGACACGATTCTGGAAAATCTCATCCTGACGGGACTGCGCGGAGTGGGGAAAACGGTTCTGCTGGAAACCGTCAAGCCGATTGCCATCGAGCGCGGCTGGCTGTGGATCGGAACCGATCTGTCAGAATCGACGAGTGTCGACGAGGCACGGCTCGCGATCCGATTGATGACAGACGTATCGGTCGTCACATCACGCGTCCCGATCGCCGTAACGAGTAAGACGCCTGTCGGCCTGACGGCAAAGACGGAGGAGATCGTCCACACACTCGATTTCGAGACGCTCCACGCCGTGTACCAGGCCACACCGGGACTTGCAGGTGACAAGTTGAAGGCCGTCCTCGAACTCGTCTGGGAGACAATCCGGCCGCTCGGGAAGCGTGGGGTGATCTTTGCGTACGACGAAGCGCAGAACCTGGCGGACCATGCAACGAGACATGAATTCCCTCTCAGCCTACTCCTCGACACATTCATGTCCATCCAGAGGAAAGGTGTTCCCTTCATGCTCGCTCTGACAGGACTGCCGACTCTCTTTCCGAAGTTGGTGGAGTCCCGAACGTATGCGGAGCGGATGTTCCACGTCATTCAGCTCGATCGCTTGAACGAGTCAGACAGCAGAGAGGCGATCAGTCGGCCCGTGGAGATGGTGGGGTTCCCGTTCCGCCTCACGCCGGAAACGATCGATCGTATCGTTGCGATTACGCGTGGCTATCCGTTCTTCATCCAGTATGTCTGCCGCGAAGTGTTCGATGTGATCGTTCAGGCAGCCACGAGTGGTCATGCGCCTCCCCCGGTTCCGGAAGAAGCAATCATTCGCAAGCTCGACTCGGACTTCTTCGCGGGGCGATGGGCTCGTGCAACGGATCGCCAGCGAGATCTTCTCCGTGTCATCGCCACGCTCGCGACGGCGGATGCAGAGTTCACCGTCCAGGAAATCACGGCCGGCTCCGCCTCCGTTCTCGACAAGCCCTTCAGTCCAAGCCACGTGAACCAGATGCTGGTGGCATTGAGCGCTGCCGGCCTTGTGTACAAAAACCGCTGGGGACGATACTCACTCGCAGTTCCACTGCTCGACGAGTTCATCAGACGGCAGAGTCGGCAAGACACCCGCCCCGCAAACTGACGGAGATCCCCGATGCCCGCACCGCTGTTCGATTCCCTCGGGATGGTCACGCTGCACGTCACGGACTACGCGCGCGCGAAGCGCTTCTACGGCGACACGCTCGGCCTCCCGCTGGTCTTCACCGATGACGAGGATGCGTTCGTCGCGTACCAACTCGCGCGCGACGTGCAGATCGGCGTGCATCTCGACGACCTGTGTCGCGAGGCGGGCGACGGGCGACGGCCCGGCGGCGTGACGGGCCTCATGTTCGACGTGCGCGACGTGCGCGCGACGCGGGCGGAGTTCGGCGCGCGCAACGTCTCGCTGACCCAGGACCTCACCGACGCCCCCTGGGGCACGTGGTTCGCGTTCGAAGATCCCGACGGCAACGAGTTCGTGGTGGTGCAATGGGCCGAGTCATGACGCTGCGCCCTCTGCGCGGATCGGTCGTCGTCGACACGGTCCTGAGCGACGTGCTGCGCGAAAACCCGCTCGGCGATCCGCACGAGCGACAGGTGCCCGTATATCTCCCGCCGTCGTACGCGACGTCGCCGGAGCGGCGCTATCCCGTGTTGTATTTGCTCACGGGATTCACGGGACGCGGGCTCGCGCTGCTCAACGTGGATGCGTTCACGCCGAACGTGCCGGAGAGACTCGATGCGCTGTTCGCCGAGGGCCGCGCGCGCGAGGCGATCGTCGTCATGCCGGACTGCTTCTCGCGCTTCGGTGGATCGCAGTATGTCAATTCCGCTGCGGTGGGGCGCTACGAGGATCACATCGTCGATGAGTTGGTGCCGCTTGTCGACGCGCGGTATCGCACGCTCGCGACGCGCGACGCGCGCGGCGTGTTCGGCAAATCGAGCGGCGGCTTCGGCGCGATGTGGCTCGGCATGCGGCACGCGGACGTGTTCGGCGCGCTCGCGTGCCACAGCGGCGACATGTACTTCGAGTACTGCTACAAGCCGGACTTCCCAAAGTGCGTCGACCTGTTGCGCCGCGCGGGCGGCGTGGAGGCGTGGTTCCGCGAGTTCGAGGCCGCGCCGAAGAAGACGGGCGACCATCACCACATGATCAACGTGCTCGCGATGGCGGCGTGCTATTCCCCCGACGCGTCGGAGCCGCTCGGCGTGGCGCTCCCCTTTTCACTCGAGACCGGCGCAGTGCGCGAGGATGTCTGGGCGCGGTGGTTGGAGTTCGATCCGGTGCACGTCGCGGAGCGATACGCCGATGCGCTCCGCTCGATGCGCTTGCTCTTCATCGATTGCGGCGCGCGCGACGAGTTCCGGCTGCATCACGGGGCGCGCATTCTCTCCTCGCGCCTGCGCGCCCTCGGCGTGCCGCACGAGCGCGAGGAGTTTGACGACACGCACATGTCAATTGCGTACCGCTACGACGTGTCGGTGCCGAAGTTGGCCGCGGCGCTGGAAGATCGACCGTGATACCGGGTGCGCTCGTCTGATCGGTGGCGCAGCTCGTTCGCCACGTGCTTGACACCGCATCCTGTGGGACATATCGTCGATGCAATGCGTATCGGATAGTGGCGTTATCGAGGCTCAACCATGACCCCATATCTTCCACGCTATGTATCTCTAGCGCTACTTCCTTTCGTTTTCTGCGTAGTCTCCGCCCACGCCGATCCACCGCCAGAGTTTCTTCTTTCTTGGGGCTCACAGGGATATGCTGACAATCAATTTCAGTATCCGATCGATTTGTCAATTGACCCGGCCGGTGATGTATACGTCTTGGATCAACTTGGAGATAGCGCATGTGTAAAAGTGTTTTCTTCCGACGGCACTTTTCTTCGTAGATGGGGAGCTACCGGATCTGGCGATGGCCAGTTGTTTCAACCTACAGGAATCGGCATTGACCCTTTCGGAACGGTGTACATTGCAGACAACGGCAACCACCGGATCCACAAGTTCGATGCGAGCGGGGAGCTTCTTGAGACTTGGACACTACCTCCGTTGTTTCCGACTACACTTCAGCCGTACGATGTATGTGCTGACGCTTCTGGTACGGTGTGGGTCTCGGATGTGGTGGATGGTGGTGCGATTCAGATGTTTACGACGGATGGCGGTTATCTTCGAACGAGCGGTCCGGGATGGGGATCTGTCAGGGGCATTCTGGTCGATGCGATAGGGAGGGTTGCGTTTGTCAACGCTGAAGAAAATGTCGCCGGCGCTGTTCGTATTTGCTCGAGTGATATTTCTTCCTGCTCGATTTGGGGACCCTACGGTTCACAGTTCGGCAGCTTCAAGACGCCAGCCGGTCTGGCGGAGGATGGTCAGGGTCTATTCTACATAGCCGATGGCGGTAATCATAGAATCCAGGTATTCACTTCTGTAGGTATCCTCAGGACGGCTTGGGGCACATTCGGAAGTGGGAATGGGGAGTTTCAATCTCCACAAGGGATAGCGGTAGACAACGGTGGTTTCATTTATGTCGCCGATTCTGGGAATCGCAGGATTCAGAAGTGTGGCGCGTTCACCTCCGTCACAAAGTCAACATGGGGCAGCATCAAGGCACTATTTCGATAAAGGGAATGTACGTTCGGAGATGCCTGGAGCGAGCGGGCTTGTCGATCTCGCCCGCGCTCTACGCGACGCACATCGTGCCGCTCCCATCCAGCGACGAAGCGCCGTCCGGAGGCGCAGATTGCGAAATCGCCCCATCTGCCTGAAATACCTACCGCAACTTCGCTCATCCATCCTCTCCTTTCGTTGATCGACGGTTCTCGACACACATGGATGCCAGTGTCTTCATCGAGAGAAGGATGTTGTGTGGCAGGAAGTTGTGATGTACTCGGCGATCTAGCTGAATCGCCTAACTAGGCAGCCGGCACTCCATTCTGCGAGACATTGACACCACTACTAGGCGACTTGATCAGAGGCTTCAGTTGCGCCCGGCGCCTCCGCCAACATCTCGCGCAACCGCGCCAGCAACGACGCCGGCTCGAACGGCTTCGCCAGCACGGCGTCCTCATCGAAACGCAGACCGCGCTTCACCACCGCGCGGTCGGTGTGGCCGGAGAGCCACAGAATACGCACGTCCGGGCGGATCGCGCGCAGCGCGCGGCGCAACTGACCCGCGCTCATCCCCGGCAACCCGACGTCCGCGACGACCGCGTCCACCGCAGACGCGTGACGCTTGTACCACGCGTGCGCTTCGTCGCTTGTCACCGCTTCCAGAATGCGGAACCCCTGCGCCGCAAGCGTCTCCTTGATCAGCGCGCGGACGGCGGGATCGTCCTCGGCGATGAGGATCGTCTCGTGACCGATGGGCCGCGCAGAGCTCACCGCGACCGGCTCGTGTTCGCGCGCGACGACGGTGGCGGGCATAGGCCAGTAGCGACGCACCACTTCTTCGGCCGCGGCGGCGCCGGACTCGGTGCGCGCGATGCACACGCACAAGTACCGTCCCGGGGCGAGCCCGTCCGTCTCCGTCTCGATGTCGCACGCGGTCATCGACAGCGCGACCTCGCCGCCGCTCACCAGGCCGGAGGCCGCGTCCACGATCGACGTCAGCACCGCGTGCTCCACCTCGCTCTTATCCGCGACGATGCGCGCCGCGTGCGCGGGACGATCGATGCGCAGGGTCACGCGCTCATCGAGCGATCGGCGCAGCAGTCCTTCGAGTGACGACAGGACGATGAGCAGGTCCATGGTGCGCGGGGCGGCGGGGCCGTCCGTGTGCGCGAGCGCCCCGAGCTGCCGCGCGAGCGTGGCGCCGCGTTCGGCGGCGCGGCGAATCTCCTCGAGTCCGCCGCGGAGCGCGTCGTTCTCGGCGCTGCACTCGCTCTCGAGCAGCGACGCACGGCCGCCCACCACGGTGAGTTGATCGTGCAGGTCGTGCAACGTTCCCGCGGCGAGGTGACCGAACAGGCGCCGCCGGTGTAGCGTGGCGATCGTCTGCCGTGCGTCGACCAGTTCGCGGCGTACCTCCGCGATTTCGTCGGACGGGGCGTCGCGCGCGATGTCCGGCACGGTGTCCTCGGCACTCTCGGGCGCGTCGGCGTCGTCCCATTCGCGCAGCTCCACCATCGCGAGCGACGTTCCGGGCAGATCCACCCAGCTCGCGAGTGCGTCCATCGTGCGGCGCGGCTGTCCGGGCGACACGAGCGTGCACGCCACGGCCGCGCGATGCGTTTCGTGCAGACGTGCGAGTTGCGCTTTCAAGCGCCCCCACTCCTCCGCGATCACCAAGTCCGCGAGCGTGCGTTCTGTCAGTTCGGTGACGGAGTATCCGGTGAGCACCGCGGCGGAGTGATTGGCAATCAGAATGCGTCCCGTCTGGGGATCGGCGACGAGCAACGCGGCAGACGTATGCAGGAAGAACAGCGCCGTGTCCTCGGGCAGCGTCGTCGGCTGGCGCGAGGAGGCGGCGGGGGGCGGCGCGCTGGTCCCGCGAGAGCGGGAGCCTGTGAGAATCCGTCGAAACATGCGGTGACTCAGTTATCGGCGCCGCCGCGGACCGTCTTGACGCGGCCTCATTAGACAGAGCGCGAATGCGCGGCTACACTCCGCGCGACCGGGCAAATTGCATTGACGGATGGGAGAGTCATGGCCGGCAAGAAGCAGGTGTACGTGTGTCAGGAATGCGGATCGTCGAGCCCGAAGTGGTTCGGCCGCTGCCCGGATTGCAGCGCGTGGAACTCCGCGGTCATGGAAGAGCGCGCGCCGGAGCGCACCGAAGCGCGCGGCCGGTGGCGCGCGCAGAGCGACGGCGCGCCTGCGCCGCGCGCGCTGGCGGACGTGGACGCCAGCGCCAGCGTCCGTCTCGCAACCGGACAAGCGGAG
>CAZEPH010000092.1:0-8636 GCA_964514075.1 uncultured bacterium
ATGCCTAATCCACGCCGCCAGCGTTCGTTCTGAGCCAGGATCAAACTCTCCAACAAAAAAGATCCTGCACGCTCTCTGCCTTAGGCCGAAACCCTTGGCAGATGCGTTGTTCCACAAGGTCACTCTCCCCGCCTCACCTCCCACACACATTCCTGTCAAAGAGCAGCCCCTTGCGGGGCAGGAAGGGGAAAGTACTCACGACGAGCAGCGCGTGCAAGCAAAAAGTGCACGCCGGGCGAAAAAAACTAGGCGGAGCGCCCAATCACCCTGACGTATTTCCGACCGACACGCAGGTGGAAGGATGTCTCCAGAGACTGCGCGTGCCGCCAGTCGGTGCATCGCTCTCCGTCGATGCTCACGGCCCCCGCGGTGATGAGACGCTGGGCTTCGGTGCCGGACGGTGCGAGCCGAAGCCGCGTCAGGAGATCCTTCAGACCGATGGACGCTTCGTCAGAATCGACGGAGACCTCGGGAGCGTCCTGTGGAATGCCACCGCGAGCGAACTGTCGGGCGAATTCCTCGGCTGCGCGCGACGCCTCATCTGCGGAGTGGTACATCGTCACCACAGCTGCTGCCAGGCGCCGCTTCCACTCGACCGGGTTGACGCTGCGCGCGTCGAGTTCTGCCACGGCACGGGCCACATCGTCGGGTGGAAGATCCGTTGTGAGCCGCAGGTACGGTGCGATCGCGCTATCGGGGATCGACATGATCTTGCCGTACATTTCGCGCGAGTTCTCCGCAACCCCGATGTAGTTGCCCAGGCTCTTGCTCATTCGACGAACGCCGTCGAGCCCCGGCAGGACGGGCACGGTCATGATGACCTGCGGCTCCTGCCCATAGGCCTCCTGCAGGTCGCGACCGCAGAGAAGATTGAACTTCTGTTCCGTCGCTCCGAGCTCAACGTCGGCCCGGATCGCGACCGAGTCGTACCCCTGCATCAACGGGTAGAGGAGTTCGTGAAGACCCACCGGTGCTCCCCTGCCCAAGCGCTCTTCGAAATCGTCCCGCTCGAGGATGCGCGCGACGGTTGTCTGCGCGGCCAAGCGAATGACATCCGCCATGCGCATGTCGGCGAACCATTCGGCGTTGCGGCGGACCTCCGCACGTGTCACGTCGACGATGCGTGAGAATTGATCGAGATACGTCCGCGCGTTCGCTTCGAGTTGTTCCTCGCTTAGTTGCGGGCGCGTCTTGGATGCACCGCTCGGGTCGCCGACGCGCCCCGTGTAGTCACCGACGATGAGAACGACGGTGTGTCCAAGATCCTGAAACTGCCGGAGCTTCCGCAAGCCCACCGCGTGACCGAGGTGGATGTCCGGCGCTGTCGGATCGAATCCTTGCTTGACCCGCAGAGGACGCCCCTCCATCTCCGCACGAGCGAGTTTGCGTCGCAGATCGTCGAAAGGCAGGACGTCCACCGTCCCCTCGCAGAGAAGGCGCAATTGTTCGTCCACGCTGATGCGGGAGCGGCTCACCTCATCTCCTTTGAGCTACCGGACGTTGATCGTTCCGCGACACTTCCGCGTGCCGCAGGAGCACGGGACGGTTTCCGCATCCTCGGCAAACTGGTAGTCGACGGTGAGTTCCTCTCCGCGACGGATGTCCCGCTTCGCGATGTAGAGAATGTGCTTGTACACGACGCGGAAGAACACGTTGGGATCGCACGAGTGGTTGATGTACTCCGCCCCGCTGCCCCCGACGGCGCCATCCTTACACCAGTAGTCGTCGATCTTGAACAGGTAGATGCGAGTACGCGCATCGGACCGGCGCTTCGCCTCGCGCCGGCTGATCATCTCCCCGGTGTACTCGATGATCTTGCGTCGCGCGGGAATCGGTTCGGCGGCGTAGACGCCCCAGCGATGGATCGGCGAGCGCCCCAGACGGAGCGCGTAGCGCGTGTACGTTTCATTCAGGCGCGGTGTCGAATCCCGACGGGAAACGCCGCCGCGACGAGATGTACGCTGTTCTCTCATGCACTGCTTTATAACGACGCCCGTGCGACGGGTCAACGCGTGTCCTCGTTGACCTCTGGTGCACGCGTTCGTAGAGTGTGCGTGTGAATCGCCTCCTGCGCATCATCGGTGTCCTCGTTCTGTTGCTGCTCTTTGGCACCGGCGGCGCCGTCCTGGGCGCCGCCACGTGGTGGGGGCACGACCTCCCTGCCACCGACCGGCTCGAACGCATTTCGCCTGCGGTCAAGAGCCAGGTGTTCGACATCCACGGATCGGTGATCGGTGAGTTCTTCATTGAAAACCGCAGCTTGGTGCGGCTGCGCGACGTGCCGGGCTGGCTCACCGATGCGTTCATCGCGACGGAGGATCGCCGCTTCTACCAGCACTGGGGCGTCGACGTGTTCCGCCTCGGCAAGGCGGCGATGCGCGACATCAAGGAAGGACGGCCCGCCGAAGGCGCGGGCACGATCACCCAGCAGCTCGCGCGCAATTTGTTTCTCACACACGAGAAGACGTTCTCGCGGAAGATCAAGGAGACCGTTCTCGCGCTGCAGATCGAGCGCCGCTACTCCAAGGACGAGATCTTGGAGATGTACGAGAACCAGATCTACTTCGGGGAAGGCGCGTACGGGGTGCAGGCGGCTGCATCGACGTTCTTCGCGAAGGATGTTCGGCACCTCTCACTCCCGGAATGCGCCTTGCTTGCGGGACTCCCGCGCAATCCGTCGGCGTATAGTCCGCGCCGCCAACCACAGAACGCACTCAAGCGGCGGCAAGTTGTGCTGCGCGCGATGCTCGACACAGGCAAGATCACGCGGGCGGAGTACGCGACCGCATCGGCTGCGCCGCTCGGCGTCACGCCGTCGCGCGCGGCCCGCCAAGCGCCCTACTTCATGGAGATCGTCCGCCAGCGCCTCGAGGAAAAGTACGGAGCGAACATGCTCAACGAAGGAGGGCTGCGCGTGTACACGACGCTCGACCTCCAACTGCAACACATCGCGGAAGAGGCCCTGGAACGGCAGCTCTCGGAACTCGAGGTCGTGAACAAGTACCGCGCTCGCTTCTCGGGACCGGCGCCCGCCGGAACGAAGACGACGCGCATGTCGTCGACGCCGTACGTGCAGGGTGCGATGATCGTCATGGATGCAAAGACCGGCGGCGTTCGCGTGATGATCGGCGGGCGCAACCACGGTGACAGCGGGTTCAATCGCGCCACACAGGCGCGTCGGCAGACGGGATCGCTGTGGAAGCCGCTCGTGTACGTCGCCGCGCTGGACAACGGCTACCACGCGACGGACACGATCATCGACGAACCGATCGATCTGCCGGCGGGCAACGGTTCCATCTGGTCCCCGCAAAACTACGATCACCGCTTTCGCGGCACCATCACGTTGCAGTACGCGCTGCAGCATTCGGTCAACATCCCAGCGGTACTGCTCGCCCGCGCGGTCGGAACGACGACCGTTGCCTCGTATGCGCGACGACTGGGCGTGACGTCACCCATCGTGACGGAACTCTCGATGGCGCTCGGCACGAGCGAAGTCACTCTGCAGGAAATGATGACCGTCTATACCACGCTCGCGAACGACGGCGTACGCCCCACACCGCTCCTCATGCTCAAGGTGCTCGATCGCAACGGTCAGGTGCTGGAGAACAACACGCCGGAGTACAAAGAAGCGGTCCGACCCGAGACCGCGGAGCAGGCGACGGCGATGCTACGCACGGTTCTCGACGGGGGAACCGCCTACTCGTCCCGTCTGGCGGGCCTCACGATTCCCGCCGCCGGCAAGACCGGAACAACGAGCGACTACACCGATGCGTGGTTCATCGGATACACGCCCGATCTAGCGGCCGGCGTGTGGGTCGGCTTCGATCGCGAGCAAACGCTCGGCGACGGCATGACGGGCAGCCGAGCGGCGCTGCCCGTGTGGACGGATTTCATGTTGCGAGCCACGCAGGGCAAGCCGGCCCGCGACTTTCCGCGCCCCACGCAGGTCGTGACGCGCACGGTGTGTCCCGTGACGGGACTGCTCGCCACGGTGGATTGCCCCGATCCGGTGGCCGAGGCGTTCAGCGCAGGGGAAGAACCGCGCGCCTTGTGCGACGTGCACCCGGGTGAATTGCTCGATCAGTCTCTCCCGAAAGACAAGCGCACGCCGATCGGAGAGCCGGCGGACGACGAGGTGCACGTAGAGCCGCCGACGGATACCGAAGTCGACCGCGCGATCGAAGCGCCGCCGCGGACACCGCCCGCGTCCGGGCGCCGTCCGTAGACCATGTACACTTGATCGCTGCACGAGCCGGTCTGTAGTATCCGCTCCGCAACGAAACGCGCACCCCGCATTCCAGAGGGAAGACTCGACCCCGATATGACTACCGAATCGACGGCCTTCAAGCCCAACTTCCTCATCGTCGGCGCACCGAAGGCGGGGACGACGTCACTGTACGCGTGGCTCAAGCAACACCCTGACGCCTGCATGTCTCGCGTGAAAGAGCCGCACTACTTCCTGAAGAAGAAGGGCATGACGGACTGGAGCGAGTACCTCGCCCTGTTCGATGGTGCGGCCGGCAAGAAGGCCATCGGCGAAGCGTCGCCGTCGTACTTGGCGATGCCGGAGTCGCCGGCGTGGATCGAAGAAGCGCTCGGGCGTGACGTGCGCATCATCATTCTGCTGCGCGAACCGGTGGCGCGTGCGTTTTCGTCGTACTCGCACCGCGTGATGGAGGGGCTAGAGTCGATCCCGTCGTTCGAGGCGGCGCTGCAGCGCGAACGTGCGATGCTCGATCGCGCAGAACTCGCCGGTGAGCGGCCCATCGGCTATTGCCAGCGCGGACTCTACTACGAGCAAGTGAAGCGCTACCTCGATCGCTTCGGCGCAGATCGCGTGCGCGTGTATCTCTTCGACGACCTCACGAAGAACCAAGCGCAGACGTTCGCAGACGTCTGCCGCTTTCTGGGCATCGACGACACCTTCCGACCGCGGCTCGATCCGTCGAACGTCTCGCGGTTGCCGCGCTCGGTTGCGCTGCAGTGCCGCTTACGGCAGCTGCGCGACGCGTCGCCGTTGCCGCCGCTGCGCTGGGTCGCGCGCGCGGGAATGCGCCTCAACGTGCAGATGGGACACGAGAAGCGGAAGCTCTCGCCGGAAACGCGTGCGTGGCTGCGCGACTATTTCCACGACGACATCCAGAAACTCGCGACGCTGATCGGACGCGACCTGACCGCGTGGACGTCACGCGGCGCACGCGCGTAAAACGGAGAACCCAACACTGTGAGCACTCCGATCCTCCCGAACTTCATCATCGTCGGCGCTCCCCGCTCGGGCACGAGTTCGCTGCATACGTGGCTCAAGCAGCACCCGGACATTTTCATGAGCGAACCGAAGGAGCCGCACTACTTCGTAAAGCGGCGCGGCATCGAGACGTGGGACGAGTACGTCGCGCTGTTCGCAGCCGCTGGCGGCAAGAAGGCGATCGGCGAGGCGTCCGTCTCGTACCTCGCGTCGCCGGAGTCCGCGCAGTGGATCATCGATTCGCTCGGCCGCGTGAAGATCGTCGCGTTTCTGCGCGAGCCGGCGGAGCGCGTGTTCTCCGGGTATTCGTCCATGCTCACGCGCGGCAAGGAAACCGCGCGGACGTTCGAGGAAGCTCTCGCACGCGAGACGAAGTGGTCCACGGCGCGCGGCTACGACGTGAACCTCCCGCGCGGCTACTATGCGAGCGGCTTCTATGCGGACAACGTGCAGCGGTTCATCGACGTGTTTGGTCGCGAGCACGTGTACGTGATGCTCTTCGACGAATTCATGAAGGACCGCGCCGCCGGCTATCACGCGCTCTGCACGTTCCTCGGCGTGGACGACACGTTCACGCCGGAGTTCATTCGGGAGAACACGACATACTTGCCACGTTCGGTGAAGCTGCAGCACGCGCTGAAGTCACTCCGCGACAACGTGAGCGCCGCGCCCGTCGAGATGTTCACGCGCTTCGCGATGCACTGGAACACGCGCCTCGGACGCAACAAGCCGAAGCTCGCGCCGGAGCTGCGCGCCACACTGCGCGAGTTCTACCGGAGCGACGTGGAGAAGCTCGCAGGCATTCTCGGACGCGACATGTCGAACTGGTTGAACGCACCGGGCGCCGCCGTCGAGCGACGCGCGGCGCGGAAGCTGCCGCATGAGATCGCGATCGCGTCGCGGTAACGCTTGGTGGGTGCTTGCCGTGGCGTGATGCAGTGGTTCTGTGCGTCAGCAGGAGTACCTGCGCCGTCGTCGCGCTGGGAGCAACCCATTGTCACCACCGTCTCGATTAGAGCGGACACGGCGTATGTGCGCGTGCGCAGGATGCGCATATGGCGCAGCGGGCGCATAGTGTTCTCCGAGCCTCCCGCCTCCGGCGAGATCGCCGTGGTGGTGAATGGCGATCAGCGCGATCCCGTCCTGATTGGTGTGCGCTATCGTTCGAAGAACACTCCCTGGATGACGGTCGGCGCGGACACGATGCACCGGGGTAATGAGCCATCACACGTGGACATCGTCACCGAACCGCTCCCCGCGCCGAGAACGACCGACACGCTGTTCATCGAGTACACGTATCGCCAAGCGCTGCGGAAGACGCGATACGTTCTCTCGCGGCCCGTACAACCGCGACCGGACCACGAAGGCGGGCGATGGGTGGTCTCCCTTGCGCGTCCGCTGCGCGCGAAGCACACGACTCCGCGCGCCATAGAAGAACAGGATGTGCGCGAGACGCGCTACATCTTCGACGCGCCTCGCGCGACGCACGCGCATCGCACGCGCACGTTCATCGAACGCGTCGAGCGGTGGTGGCGGCTGCGACGGATCGAACGCGATGCGCGCACCGATGCGTTCATCGAGTGGTGAGCCTGCCGTGCGCAGAGCGTTCTCCGAGAGAAAAACACTTCCGTTCCGAGGGGAATTTTGTCATTTTCTCCCCGTGCGAGGCACGCCTGCTCGACCCATGAGTAGGACGCAATCAGCACAGCATGGTTCGATCATCGGACATGGAGGGCAAGATGGCACCTGCTCGCAAGAAAGCATCACGCTCTGGTGCGAAGAAGAAGGGCGCACGCAAGGCGACTCGCAAGGCCGCGCGCAAGCCCGCCAAGAAGGCAGTCGCTCGCAAAGCGACCCGCAAGGCAACGCGCAAGGCTGGTGCGAAGAAGAAGGGCGCACGCAAGGCTTCGGCCAAGAAGGGCGCCCGTCGCACCGCGAAGAAGAAGGGCGCACGCAAAGCCGGCCGGAAGAAGAAGAGTGGCCGACGTGGGGGGGGCGCGGCATTCATGAAGCCCGTTACGCCGAGTGCAACGTTGGCGGCGGTTATCGGCGACCGGCCGATCCCTCGGACGGAAGTCACGAAGAAGATCTGGGAGTACATTCGCAAGAACGGTCTGCAGGACAAGACCAACCGGCGAATGATCAACGCGGATGACAAGCTCCGTGCTGTCTTCGGCGGCAAGCGTCAGGTGTCCATGTTCGAGATGACGAAGCTGATCTCGAACCACCTGAGCTAGTTCTCAGACGGTCGAACGCATCGCGAGGTGTGACGCTAGTGCGCCGCGCGATTCACCAGATCATCCGCTGACGACGACCCCCACGGGGCGTCTCCCTCGGCGGTGACGACGTGCAAGAGGCGGCTCCCGACTGCGGGAGCCGCTTCTGCTATCTGCACCGCTCGCTCGACCTCGGTCGCGCCGTGCGCCGCGCGCTCGGGTGACGCGCCCCGCACGACCGCAAGCACGTCGCCGCGCCGGACGCGCTCGCCCACCCGCGCGACGAGGTCGATGCCCGCTCCCGGGTCGATGACGTCCTCGCGTGTGGCGCGGCCGGCGCCGATGCCGACAGCCGCGTGTCCCAGCGCGTATGCGTCCCAATCGCTCACGACGCCGTCGGCCGCGGCGCGCACATCGACGGCGTGCGGGGAGTGCGGAAGCAGATGCGGGTCGTCGACGGCGCGCAGGTCCGCGCCGTGCGCGGCGCACATGTCGCGGAACCGCGTGAAGCCGTGGCCGCGCGCGATCGCGCCCTCCAACGTGCGCCACGCGGCTTCCAGGGTCGCCGCGCGGCCCGCGAGCACGAGCATCACCGCGCCCAGCCCCACCGTCAGTTCGCGCACGTCCTGCGGGCCCGCGCCGCGCAACACGTCGATCGATTCCGCCGCTTCGTTCGCGTTGCCAATCGCACGCCCGAGCGGCGTGTCCATGTCCGTCACCACGGAGACGGCGCGACGGCCGGCGGCGCGCGTCGTCGCGACGAGCTGTCGCGCCAGCGCCTCCGATCGCTCCCGTTCGCGCATGAACGCGCCGCGTCCCGTCTTCACGTCGTAGACGATGCAGCGCGGACCCGCGGCGAGTTTCTTCGACACGATGGAGCTGACGATAAGCGGCAGCGACTCCACGGTCGCCGTGACGTCGCGCAGTTCGTACAGAACGCCGTCCGCCGGTGCGAGCGTTCCGCTCTGTCCCGCGATGGAGCATCCGACGCGTCGCACGATGTCGATGAACTCCGCGCCGGAGAGGCGCGTGCGGTAGCCGGGAATCGCTTCGAGCTTGTCGAGCGTGCCGCCGGTGTGTCCAAGACCGCGTCCCGAGAGCATCGGCACCGCGACACCGCACGCGGCGACGAGCGGTGCGAGCGGCAGCGAGATCTTGTCGCCCACACCGCCCGT
>CAZEPH010000093.1:0-8609 GCA_964514075.1 uncultured bacterium
GTCTCCCGAATAGTGCGTGGATCGTCGGTGGTGATGCCGCGCACGCCCAGCGCGCGCAACGTGGCGGCCCGCGCGGCGTCGTTCACCGTCCACGCGATCACGGGCACGCCGTGCGCTTCCGCCGCACGCACGACGCGCGCGGACGTCACACCATGCCAGAGCGTGAGCGCGTCGCAGCGCGTCGCGCGTACCCACCCGGCGACGCGCCAGGGAAGCACGGCACGCATCGATGCGACCACGGCCGACGTGACCCATGGCAGCATCGCGCGAGCTCGCGCACCTGCATGATCCGGCGGGTACGACAGGGAGACCACGAGGCGCGGGTGGGCGGTCTTCAGGCGCCGGACGCTCTCCCGATCGAGCGTGCTTACGAACACGTCGTCGCTGACGGACAGCTCGCGCGCGAGCGCGTCCTCGCATCCGCTCACCTTGAGGTCCACGTTGAGGAATGCACGACCGCGCACCATCTCGAGCGCCTCGCGCAAGAGTGGCGACGTTCTCGACACAGCCTCCGCGTCGTGTGCGAGCACGAACGCACCGTCGGCGGCGCGCACGCGCACGTCGACTTCCACCGCATCCGCGCCGGCCTCCACCGCCGCGGCGACGGCGGCGAGCGAGTTCTCCGGCGCACCCGGCCCGCACATGCCGCGGTGCGCGATGACCACGCAGCGCGCGCGGAGTGCGTCGAGGAACGAGGGCTCGTGGATCACCGCAGGGTTGTAGCATCGACGCCGCGCATGCGCTAGGCTCCGCGCCATGGCATCGCAGCTTCGCTTCCTCCAACTGTCCGACCTCTTCGCGGGCGCTGCCTCGTCGCTCGACCTGCCGCCGGACCGTCATCGCACGCGCGACGACGAACGCGCGACGATCCCGCGCCGCGTCGCCGATCTCGCCCGCGCGGAACGCGTCGACGTGGTTCTCGCTCCGGGCCATGTGTGCATCGACGACGCGGGCGCGGCCGCGGTGATCGACGCGTTCGCCGCACTGGCGCCGCTCCCCGTTTTCCTTGCGCCCGGTCCGGACGATCCCGCCTCGCCCATCGGCCCGTACGCCGCGGCCTGGCGCACCGCGCAGAATCTGCCGTCGTGGCCCTCGAACGTGCACGTGTTCACGTCGACCGGCGCGACGACCGTCGCGCTGCCGTCGCGCGCGGACGTGACGATTACGGGCTTCGCTCACACCACACCGCGCGCGCAGAGCGTCCGCCCCTTCGCGCACCCGATCGCGCGTGCGGCGGCGCCGCTGTCGCTCCTCGTGCTGCACGGTACGCTCCTTGACGCGCCGCCCGACGACACAGGCGATCCCACGTTTCCGTTCATGGAGCGCGAGTTCATCGCGCAAGGCTTCACGTATGCGGCGCTCGGCGGACGGCGCGCGTTCACGGAGGTGCGGGCGGGGACGGGACGCCTCCGCGGCGCGTATGCGGGTGCGGCGTCCGTGCGATCCACGGCAGACGCCGGACAGGGCGCGGTCCTCGTGGGCACGATCGACGGCGACGTCGTGGAGGTGACGCGTCATGTCGTGGATCCGCGCGCGTCCGTGCGACTCGCGGTGGATGTGAGCGGCGTTGCGTCGCCGGCTGCACTGTGGGATCTCGTACGGTCCGCTCTCGATGGCGTCACAGATGCAGGGTCCATCGTGCGCGTCGACGTGACGGGCACCGTAGCGCCGGGCCTGGACTTCACCCGACCGCCCGATCTGACGCGGCCGGCGCTGCAGGAGCGGTTCTTCGCAGCGGAGATCGACCTGCAGGAGGCGCTTGCGTGGGCCGATCTCCCGCCGTCGCGGGCGAAGACACCCGCGCCCTCCCTCGAGGACCGCTACGTCGCCGCGATCCGCGCACATGCGAAGAACACCACCGATCCCAGTGCGCGCGACGTGCTGGACGACGCGCTGCACGCCGGGCTCCTCGCGTTGCGCGGGCACGCAGTCGTTGCGCGGGACGAACTCGCATGAAGATCCACGCGCTCGACATCGCGGGATTCGGCCGTCTGCGCGGCCGCGTGCAGTTCGATCCGTCACGCATGACGATCATCGTCGCGCCGAACGAAGCGGGGAAGACCACACTCGCCGACGCGATTCGAGCCGTGCTCTACGGCGTGTCCTCGCATCGCTATCGCCCGTGGGACGGGGGCCCGTACGGCGTCGCCGCCGACGTCGAGTGCGCCGGAACGCCGCTGCGCATCGAGCGCGACCTCGCACACGGTGCGGTTCGCGCGCCGGACGGCGTGCGCCCGGAATCCCTCACCGGACTCACCGACGAGGAGTTCACGCGCGTGGCGGTGATGCGCCGCGAGGCGCCCAGCCCGCAGGCCAACGCGTCGCTCGCCGCGCGCATCGAGCGCATGATGGACTCGAATGCGGGAGCGGTCTCGAGTGCGGAGGCGCTCGATGCGTTGCGCCGGGCGCGTCCCACCGACGCGCTGCGCACGCTGCAACTCGAACTCGCGCGCGCGGAGGACGACAAGCGCGCGGTGGACGCAGCGTACGATGCGGCGGCGGTGCGCGCGGGGGAGCTCGCGGCGGTGATCGAGCGCGACGGGGCGCTGGCACGCGAACACGTTGCGGCGCAGATCGTCGAGGCGCGCGAGCGCATCACGGAGATCCGGCAGCGCGAACTCCTCGCGGCGGAACGCACAGCGCGCAGCGTCACGCTTGCGCGAGAGAAAGAGACGCTACGCGGCGCGGGGGTCGTTCCCGCATCCCTATGGGAGCGCGTTGCGCATCTCACCGACCGGTACCGCGAACTGGACGACAAGCGGCGCACCACCGACCGCGACGTGCGCGATCTCACGGTGCGCACGCGTGAATTGGAGCGCGATCTCTCCGCGGATCCCGCACTCGCGTCGCTCACCGCGGCCGATGCCGATGCGGCCGCCGCCGCCGCCGATCGGGTGACGCGTGCACAGAGCGCGCTCGCCGCCGAGGAGGACGCACTGCAGCGTGGTGAGGCGACGGCGCGCGCGGAAGGATGGGATCCGGAGTGGGCGCGCACGCTCGTGTCGCGTGTGCAATCGGCGAGCGAGGAGGAGCGCGGATTCCTCACACGGTACCGCGACGCGCACACGAAACTCCGGTCGTCGCTCGAGGAGGACCGTCTCGCGCTCGCATCGGCCACCGAGGAGCGCACGATCGAGAGCAATCGTTCCTCGTCGGAACGCGGGCTCTTGTTGTGGCTCGCTGGGGCGGGCGGCGTGGTCGCACTCCTGTCCGGGCTGCCGCTGCTCTTCTCGATGGCGGTGACGCAGAGCCTTCCGCCCGCGTTGTTGCCTGCGCTCGCGGGCGGCGGTGGCGTGTTGGGTGTGGGGGCGGCGATCGCTCTGAGCTGGCAAGCGCGGCAAAGGGCGAACGTGGACCGCGAACTTGCGCAAGTGGAAGACGACCTGCGCGCCGCGATGCGCACCAAAGCGGCCGGCATCGTGCGCATGGAGTCGCATCTCTCGGAGCTCTCGCACGCGATCGGATGCCCGGCGGGACGCGACATCCTCGCGGACATCGGCGGCGCGCCGCGCGTTCTCGCTTCTCTGGATCCGCTCACCCAGCGCGCCGCCGGCGCCCGCGACGAACTGCGTCTCGCGCGTGACGAAGCGCAGACCGTGCTCGCGCGCGCCGCACGCGCAGTGCCCGACGCCGAGACGCATCCGCAGGCACTCGCAGAGGCCGCGCGCGCGGTCGCACGCGACGTGCGCGCCCGCCAGGAGCGCCAGTCCATGCTGCGTGCGGAGGCCGAGCGCAAGTCCGCGCACAAAGCGCAACTCACCGGCCTGCTGCAGGAGGGCGGATCGCTCGTCGCGGATGTGGAGGAGGTCGCGCAGGCGGTCGGCATCCAGTCGGGCGATCCCGCCGCGATGCTCGCGCAACTCTCCGAGGGCGTGGCGCGCGCGCGCCGACTCTCCGCGATCGATGCAGAGGAGAAGGAGTCGAACAGCGGGGCGGTGGCCGTGATGTCCGATCCGCACGCGACGGAGACGATCCGGTCGCTCGAAGACCGCATCGCGGAGTGGACGGCGCGCGATCCCCGGGCGGCGCAGCCGGCCAGCAGCGGTTCGGTGAAGGCGGGACGCGTACATGACATCGCGCGCGAGAGGGAGGCGCTGGCGTCCACGCGCGACGCGCTGCGCGCGGACGTGCACCGACTGTCGGCCGACAATGCGGCGCGGCGGTCGGACGCCGCGCGTGCGGTGCGCGAGATGCGCCGGCAGTTGACTCGCGCGGAGCGGCGCGCATCGGCGCTGGAACTGGCGCACGACACGCTGGCGAAGGTGGTTGCCGCGAGCCACGAGTCGTGGGCGGAATTGCTCACAGCCGAGTGCGCGTCGATGCTCGATACCGTCGCCCCAGGCGTGGGACGTATCGCGTTCGCGCCCGATCTCTCCCTCTCCGTCGTCCGTCCCGACGGCCGCCGGCTGGACGCAACCGATGCCGCGCAGGTGCTCTCCGGCGGCGCGCGCGATCAGGTGGACCTCGCGGTGCGCGTGGCGATCGCCCGGTTCCTCGCCGGCGACACGGAGAGCGTGCCGCTCATCCTCGACGACCCGTTCCAAGCGGCCGACGACGAGCGCGCGATGAGCGGGCTCCAGTTCCTCGTCGAGGCAGTCGTGCCGCATCACCAAGTCATCCTGCTGACGTGCCAGGCGTCGCGGATCGAGGCGTTTCTCGCGCGCGATGCCGCGCTCGCCGACAAGTGCGCGCTCGTGGAGGATCTGCCGTCATGAAATCGAGCCCGTTCGGCCGCACCGGCCGCAGCGTGTCGCGTGTGGGCTTCGGCGCATGGGCCGCGGGCGGCGGCATGTGGGGTGGACCGCGCGACGACGACGCGCGCGCGGCGCTCCGCTACGCGCATGAGAACGGCGTCACGTTCATCGACACCGCGCAGGTGTACGGCGACGGACACAGCGAGTCGCTGATCGGCGAGTTCTGCGCGTCGCTGCCGGCGGCGGAGCGCCCGATGGTCGCGACGAAGGTACCGCCGAAACACTACATCTGGGCGATCGGCGACGATGCGGAGTTGAACGACGTGTTCCCCGCGCGCTTCGTCGAGAAGAGCGTCGAGGAAAGTTTGAAGCGCCTGCGCGCCGACTGCCTCGACCTGCTGCAATTCCACACGTGGTCGCGCGCGTTCAACGCACGCGACGAGTGGAAGGAGTGTGTGCGGCGCATGAAGGATGCCGGGAAGATCCGCTGGGCCGGCATCTCCGCACCCAACCGCGGCGAGGAGTGCGTGATCGGTGCACTCGACAGCGGGCTCATCGAGTCGGTGCAGATCATCTACAACGTGTTTCAGGCGCGCGTGGCACGGACCGTGTTTCCGGAGGTGCAGACGCGTGACCTCGCGATCATCGTGCGCGTGCCGCTCATGGAAGGCGCGCTGACGGGGAAATTCACCGCGGACACACGCTTTCCCGACGGAGACTTTCGCGCGGAGTACTTCGGCGGGAACAAGCTCGCAGCGACGGTGGAACGCGTCGCGGCCCTGCAACGCACCGCGCGCGAGTTGCGCCCGCAGATGCCCCTGGCGGAGCTGGCGCTCCGCTTCACCGTGTCGCACCCCGCGGTGACCACGGTGATCCCCGGCATTCGCAACGTGGAGCAAGCGCGCGCGAACATCGCGTGCGGTGACGGCGAGACGCTGAGCGTTGCGGAACTCGCACGCCTCGCCGAGCACGAATGGGACGTGGACCTCTGGTCGCTCGAAAGCGCGTGAGGTCGCGGTACATCGTCGACGGGTACAACGTCCTGCTCCACCCCGCGTACCCGCGCCGGGGCACGATGCCGCTGGAGTCCGTGCGCACGGGGTTCGTCGGGCTCCTTCGCACGTTCGCCGCGCGCGAGCGCTGCACGCCGCCGCTCGTCGTGGTGTTCGACGTGCGCTCCGGTCCGCCGCCGCCCTCCGAGAACGACTCGCCATGGCTGCGCGTCGCGCACGCCGCGAACGCCGACGACTGGATCGTGGCGTTCCTCGCGAGCGAAAGCGAGGCATGCGTCGTGACGAGTGACATCGAGTTGATCCAGCGCGCGCACCGTGCGGGTGCGACGACCGAGTTACCGGAGCGCTTCATCACGCGCATTCGCGCGCCGCGCGCCGCGCGCCGCGCACGCTGGGACGCACGCGGCGGAAAACCCGCGCCGCCGCGCGGGGACGCGCTCCTCCGCGCGCTCGAAGAGCAGAGCGCTCCGCGCGACGACGACGGCTCGTTCTAGAACAACTGGTACGTGATCCCCAGCGCCAGCACCTCGCGAATCTGTACGGCCTTGCGAATCCCGCGATTGACCTCGCCGGTCAGAACGTCCAGCGGCAGCGTCGTATCCACGTTCGTCGCCGCGTCGAACTTGTCGTAGACGGCCTGGGCGGTGAGGTTCACGTTGATCGCCTTCGTGATCTGCGCGGTGAGCGTATTGAGGAAGTTCACGTCGGGTTGCTTCCAGAAGCCCGCGACCGATTCATGCGGCCCATCGGCCGCCAGCATCATCGCGTCGAAATCCTCGAGCGCGGAGTTCTGCGAGTAGAACACGGGCAGGAACACCGTAAGCTTCGAGTCGTAGGTCACGCGCTTCTGCAGGATCGGACGCTTTGACGTGGTGGTCCACTCAATGCCGCCGTCGTTGGCGCTGTAGCTCGCGGTTTCCTTCGTTGTCGCGTTCACGAACGCGCGGCCGAGCACCTGGCGAAAGCCGAATCCGATGCGCGTGATCGCCTCCGCGTCTTCCGTCTTCTGCAGCACGCGCGCGAGACCCGCCGTCTCGCTCAGCTTGATCGGATTCACGTTGATCGTCCCAATCGGGCTCGATTGATCCTTGAACTGCGAATCGAGCCGCAGCGACACGTACGGATTCACCGCGCCGGTCGACGTCCACCGTCCCGTCGACTCGAACTGGATCTGATCGGTCGACTTGATCGGCGTGCTCCATGTGAGCGCGCCATCCGGGCCGCTTTCCTGGCGCGATGTCTGCCCGTACGCGAGTTTCATGTCGTTCGTCCAGTTGACGTGCGCTGTGACTTGCCGCTCGGCGCGCGGGTTCGCGGTGAGCGCCCAGACGAACGACCCCTTGTCCCCGCCTGCCCAGTTGCTGCTGAACGCACTCTGCGACACGTTCGCGCCGATGGCCGTCGTGAACTTCCACGGTCCCGGCTGCGGCGGATCGCCCGCGCACGCCGCGCCCACCAGGCACACCAGACTACCGAAGACGAGAGTGAATCGACACATAACGCAGCCTCCGTGTGTGTGTTGTTCGAGACGAATCCCTTGCCCCGCTGTCGTGCATTCAGTAGGCTGCGCCCGTGAACAGGCGCGGATTTTTCCTTCGATGGTTGATCAACTCCGTCGGAATTTTGTTCGCGGCGAACGTCCTCGGTCCCACGCGCATGACGCTCTCCGGCCCCGTGCCGGCGATCGAAGTGGCCGGTCCGATGAACGCCATCCTCGCCGGGTTGCTGCTCGCGTTGCTCAACGCCACGATCAAGCCCGTGCTCGTGTTGTTCACACTGCCGCTCAATATCTTGTCGCTCGGGCTCTTCACCTTCGTGATCAACGGCGCGCTCTTGCTCTTCGTGTCGAAGATGCTCCGCGGGTTCCAGATCAACAACCTGTGGACCGCGATCGTCGCGTCGCTCATCGTGAGTGTGATCAGCGTGATCGTCAACCTCGTCGTGCGCGACGCGCCGGACGAGCGCAGCCACTCCTAGCGCACGGGTTCGATCGGCTTCCCGACGCTGACGTACATCGTGCAGCCCTCGTCGGTCCACGCGGCGTGCACGCCGCCGGGCTCCGTGTACAAGTAGTCGCCAGCGTGCAGCGTCTCCGCGCCGAGATGCACGGAGCCCTCCAACACGAACACGTCTTCGCCGCCCGGATGCACGTGCACCGGATACCGCGCGCCCGGCTCCATGCGAATGAGCACGACCTGCTGCCCCGTGGCGTCGTCGATGCGCAGGATCTTCACGTGATTGCCGGCGTCGCTCATGGGGCGCCACTGCTTGGCGCCGGTACGGACCGTCATGTGTGTGCGTCCTCCTCGCCTGATGCGCCGCGCGGGCGCCGCGTAAAGCGCGCGGCGAAACTGAATCGGCTCGACGTCACCTCGTCGCACGCGAAGCCCGCGCGCGTGAGCGTGGCGAAGATCGTGCGCACGCGGCTCACCGAGACGCCCCACCGATGCTCGCGGACACCGAGAGCGCCGCCGTCCCGCACGAGCCGCGCGAGTTCCGCGGCCGTGTCGTGCATGAGCCCTTCTCGATCGATCTCCTCGAAGACGTAGGCCGCGAACACGGCGTCCAGCGCGCCATCGGAGAGCGGGATCGTCACGGAGTTGCACAGGAGCGGCGTCATGTTTGTGCGCTGCGTCCGGCGCGTCATCCGCTCGATCATCCCTCGCTGCACGTCCTGCGCGTACACGTGGCCGCCGGGGCCGACGTGATCGCACAGCGCCGCAGTCCAAAAGCCGGTGCCCGCGCCCAGCTCCAGAACCCGATCGCCCGCCCGAATGCCGCAGTCGGCGAAGGTGCGTGCGCGCTGCACGAGAAGGTAGCGAATTGGGAGGGTGAGAAGGAAGCCCTGCCAGAGAGGGAACGGGCTGCGGGGGAGCGGTGCGGCACGGCGCGATGATCCGTC
>CAZEPH010000094.1:0-8600 GCA_964514075.1 uncultured bacterium
CGTCCACGCGATGTTGCGCTGCGTCGTGGACAGCGAGCCTGTCCCGTTTGCGAACGAGAAGCTGTACGACAGGTCGGCCGACAGGTGCCCGGCCGGGCGCAACGTGTAGGCGAAGTCCACGCCCTTCGAGGTGCCGTAGTCCCGGTTGCGGTACGACGAGAACGACGATGGGCGGCTGGAGATCGTGGTCACCTCGACGAGGTCCTTGATGTCCTTGTAGTAGACCGCCACGTCGAGACGCGATACATCGCTCAACTGGTGCACAAATCCGACCTCGTACGCCGTGGTGTTCTCCGGCTTCAGGTTCGGGTTGCCGAACGGGTAGAAGTAGCCGCCCGTCCGCACCTTGTACGCGAGGTAGTCGTAGTTGACATAGAGGTCTTGCAGGTTCGGCTGCTGGTAGAACTTGCCGTAGTTCAAGTGGAACACCGTGCGGTCCGTGATCGGGAAGCCCACACCCAACCGCGGGCTCACGCGCGTGAACGTGTTCGCGTCGACGAGCGTGCCGGCTTCCTTCGTGAGCGGCTTGTCGCCCGCCGGCCCGAGTGGAAGAGCCTCGTCCGCCAGCGCTTCAGTCGTCGGAGCCAGGTAGTCGACGCGCACCCCCGCGTTCACCACGATGCCGCCGGACTCGTACTTGTCCTGCGCGAACACCGATGCGGTGATCGGGTGCTTTGCACCGTTCAGTCCAGTGTCGACGTTGTTGGCAGCGAGGTTGTCGTAGCCGAAGTAGTTGATGTCGGTGAAGTTTCTTTCGTCTTCCGTCGTCGACGGGAGGTCGTAGAGCTGCACCGGGAAGAGGTGGTTGTAGAAACGCAACGTGTGGCGCTGGAAGTCGCCGCCGAATTTCACTTGGTGCTGCCGGTCCACCTGGCTCGTGAGTTCGTAACGCCCGCCCAAGTACGACGACTCGCGCTTCAGGTAGTCATCGAACACATGGGACTCGTCACCGTCGATGATCTGCCCGAACGCGTCGTACTCGACCATCGTCGACGGATCGTCGCCCGGGTGGAAGTACGGCAGGTCCGAGCGGAAACGCGGGTTACCGTTCGGGCGGCCGTACGAAAGCAGGTCATCGAAGTGCAGCCCGTCGCCCCGCTTGCGGCCCGTGTACGAGTAGTTCACCGCGAACTCCTGGAACGTGTTCAAGCCGAGCTGGTGCGTCATCGACGCAAAGCCGTTCCGGTTTCGGTCTTCGTAGCGCGGCGAGTGTGCCAGGTTCATCAGGTACGCGTGCGTGTATTGCTTCCAATCGTCTTGCGAGCCGAGCGTCCCCACACGGAAGCGCAGCTTGTCGGCGGGTCGGAAGTTCAACTTGCCCTGCCACGACCAGCCGCTGAGCGAGTTGTTCGGGAGACGATCCGTGTCGAGACCGAGGTCGGCGAGTTCCGTTGCGACGACACCTTCGGTGGGCCGCGGGGCGCGGTCGCCCTGCCACCGGCGCTCGCCGCTCACGTAGAACGTGATGTCGTCGCGGTTCGGAACGAGCGGCCCACCAAAGCTACCCGCGTAGATGTTCTGGTCGTACTTGCCAGTCTTGATCCAACTACCGGCGAGATTGTCCGTCACCGCTTCGAGCGATCCGCGGTACTTCGCCGTGCCGTCCTTGGTGATGACGTTCACCGCGCCGGACATGACGCGCCCGTACTCCGCGTTGAACCCGCCGGTGAGCACCACGACCTGGTCGATCGCGTTGTTGTTGATCGAGGTCGTGGAGATGCCCGTGAGCGGGTCTTGCTGCGAGAACCCATCGACGAAGTACGCGACCTCATTCGACCGGCCGCCGCGAATGTAGAGCGACGGGGCGTTCTGCGCCTCCGTGTCCGCCACGTTCGAACCCAGCTGCGCGACACCGGTCTGCAGGGACGCGACCTGCTGGTACCCGCGCGTCGGGAGACGCTGGATTTCCGCGGACGTCTTGTAGCGCACGGTGGAGGTGGCGTCCTTCTGCACCAGCGGCCGCTGGCCGGAGACCAACACTTCCTTCGTGGTCACCGCCTCGGACTCGAGGCGGAAGTTCCGCGACGTGGTGAAGTCGGCGACGATGGTCACGTTGGCGATGGTGGACGGACGGTGTCCCGTCGCGCGCGCCGTGATCGCGTACGTGCCCGCCTCGACGAACGAGATGTTGTAGACGCCGGACTGGTCCGCGATACCGCCGCGCTTCGTCCCCTCCACAATCACGGTCGCGGCCGATATGGGCTCGCCGGTCTGTGCGTCAACGACCTGACCCCGTAAGGTTCCGGTCGTTCCCGCGAGTGCGGGTACGGCGAAAGCCGCGAACACTCCGAGACCCACAATACCGGCAGTGAGTCGCGAACGGACTCCCATGGCGATGCCCTCCGTCTGTCGTAACCGCTCCTGGGCCCGAGGACGAAGTGCCCTCGGCCGTGGTGCAATTCACCAGGCCAAACGGAAGGGAGGTATGTGCAGGGGGTCACGACCTCTGAGAGATCGTGAAGGATCCCGTTCCCTGTTGCTCTCGCCTTCCCATCGGTACTGGCGCTGCAACTGCGGAATCTGGGAAGCTATAGAAACCGCAGTGCAGTGTGTCAAGATGTTTTGCGGCACCCGAGGCCGCGCGAGAGGATGGGTTGGGCGCTACTCGGGCCGGTTCGACGAAACAAGGACGTAACGTCCGAAGCCGTCTCGGTCCGCGAAAATGAACACCGCTCGGGTGGAGTAGTAGCGCCACACTTCGCGCGCCCGTTGGTACCCTGTCGCGGGGGACTCATCCACTTGATCGGGCGGCCCGAATTTGATGTAGATGCGTCCCCGATCGGTTCGCCATCCTTCCATCCCGCCCGAATGGTAGAGCTGGTTTGCGCGCCGAACGCGGCGGAAGAACTCCGTCTTGGCGTCGTTGGCCGTGTCGTCGGGGTCCTGCCGGCGCCGCTCCCAGAAGCGTTTCCAGAGGTCCATGCGCTCGTCCACCGAGACCGCGTCACGGAACTCGCGCATCTCCCGGTTGGACGCGATGTAGCTGATCATCGCGACGAGCCGGGCGAAGTCGTGATCGAGATCCACGGCGCTCTCGTCCACGTCGAACAACACCGTGCGCATGGATCCGCGCCCGACCACCTCGACCTCCAGCTTGTAGGAGCCGAGGCTCAGCCAGCGCAGATTCGGTTGCAGCACGAACGGCGTCACCACGCCCGCGCGACGGATCGTGCGCGCACCGCGCAAGCGCAGTTCGCCGCTCTCGTCGTAGAAGCGGTAGGCAATCGTCCACGACGTATCCACGACGCTCGTGTCGACGACGGTCTCTCCGAGATACACCTCGCCGCCGATCGCGGTCAGCGGAGCGTCGACGCCGAACACTCGCGTGGAGTGTGGGACCACGTCCTTCAGCGTGACGAGAGACTCGCCGACCGCGCGCACATACCCCAACGTGAGCGGACTCAGCGTTCCCGACCGCGCGCGCAGGTTCTCCACCGCAAGCGTCAACTTGAGTGACGAGCGAGACCGCGACTCCGCGTCCTGCACGCGCACGTCAACGCTGTACTCTCCCGGGACGACGTCGAAGGTTTCCGAGAGCGAGACGCGGAGCGAGTCCGCTTGCGACTCCTGGTAACTCAGCGCGCGCGCGGTGAGTGTTCGTTCGCTGTGCCGCGCGTCGCCGCCCTTCTTTCCCTTGACGTCGATCGTGACGAGGCACGAGGCGCGGAACACAGGGTCCGTCTTGACGAACAACAACTCGCTGTACGGAACGGTCACGCGAACGAGGATGACGGTGCGCAGGCTGTCGCCGAGAACGGCCAGCGCTTCCGCCGCAAAGCGCGGCGTTCCCTGCACGACGTTCGCCGTCCAGGCGGGACGCGCGACCAGACACAGAGCGGCGAGAACAAGCGCAAGCACACGTTTCACGCCGCTCACGCTATCACCTGCTCGGTGGGCTGGCCAGGGTTAGCGCGCGCGCCAACTCCGTCCGCGCACGAAGCTCTCCACGCCGGCCGTGATCGCCTCCGCGATCTGCCGTCGTCCGGCGCCGGAGCGCACCCACTCTTCCTGTTCGGGGTGCATCAGGAACGTCGACTCCGTGAGAATGGCCGGCATCTCCGTGGGCCGCGTGAGTTGCAGGTTCCCGTGGTAGAGTCCGAAGTCGGTCAGCCGCAGATAGAAGCGCAGCGCGCGGTGCACCGCGTCGGCGAGCGCCGCACTGTGTGGGTGGTAGTAGTAGACGCTCGTTCCAGTGTTGGTGAACGGGTTCATGCCGTCCGGCAACGCGTTCAGGTGCACGCTGACCAACAGGTCCGCGCGCTTCTCCACCGCGATGTGCACGCGGCGGCGCAGGTCGACACCCTCCATTCCCTTGCGCGTGTAGACGATCGTCGCACCGCGGCTCGCGAGCTTCTCGCCGAGTGCGCGTGCGATCGCGATATTCGCCTCACTCTCCGTGAGACCCGTGGGGCCAGCTGCGCCGGCATCCGGCGAGTGCCCTGCATCGATCGCGATGACGAGCCCTGCGAGCGGACGCGAACTGGCGATCGTCCCCGAGTAGAGCGGTTCGGGCGGACGCGCTACACGCAGGGTGAAGCGGCCGTCGGCGTAGGCCGCGTGGTATCCCCAGGGCATGTCTCCGTTCAGGAGGATCGTCATCTGCAAGACGCCCGTCGACGGGATCGACCAGCGCACCTCCTTCACGTACGCGCGCAGGGTGGGCCGCGTAGGGATTGGGCGATTGTAGCGGATCCAATCGATGTCGGCCGTCACGCCGTAGAACGTCACAGTGAGGCGGCCCGGTTCCGAGTCCTCTTCCATGCGGTAGGCCACGGCGGGCGACACGCCGCAGGCGACGATCGCGCCGGCGGCGTCCTCATCCACGCGGACCGTTCCGATGCGCGGATTCGGCGCGAGCGTTCCGGGCGGCAGTGTCTGGACGCTGCTCTCCGCGACCCACACGTCCATGTTGTGTGCGAGATGTAGGCGGACTGACGCCCCCGCGCGCCCCGCAATCGTTGCGCGCACGCCGCGCGGCGCGAAGAGTACGTAGCCCGCGCCGGGGGCGGTACGCGCTACTGTCATGGAGTCGGTGAACTCCGCGATGCGCGGCGCGCTCGGATCGATCGTGCTCACGCTCCCGGCGGCGCGGACGCGCATGGTGTCGCGCCCGACGGCGGCCCACACCGTGACAGGTGCAGCCGTGAACCGGTCGCCAGGTTGTACGACGTAGCTCCCCGCGAATCGGTCGGCGCTGTGGGAGACGGATCGCGGCGCGTCGGCAAACGCATCCACGCGCGCATCACGCAGGGCGGCGGCGTCCGTGTGCGCCATGTCGACGCGCCGCGCGCCGATGGTGCACCACACGTTGGCGTGTGGGCTCGCACGACCGCGCACGACAACGACGTCGCCGGGCGAGACCTCCAGCGCCTGCGACGGTTCCACGGCTGCCGAGTCCAGCGCGAGCCGCGTGTCGTCGAACGGGGCAGGCGACCCGGCGATCGTCACGACGCGCACGATGCGCTCGCCCGTGCTCGCGACGCACTCGAACTCCATGCGTCCCTCGTGCACGGGCAGGTACGCGAGAAACCCGCCGGTGTGATACACCGGTACGCGCACGCCGTTGATGCGCAGGGTCGCACTCGCCGGTGTCACGCTTCCGAAGATGAACTGCGAGTCGACCGCGGCGAGGCGGGCGTCCGCCGGCGGGTACACGATGGTGATGGACGCGCGCGCTGCCGGCGCGAAAGCGCACGCAAGCACGAACGCATATGCTCCGAGACGTGGGCGGTCGTGTATTCTCCGCATCATGAGCGAGTCATCCCTGTCGTCATCCTCCCCTGTTCGTCCCGCGCAGGCAAAGCGCGGCGCGGACATCGTCGTGGACATCGCGGACCTGGCGGCCGGTGGCGCGGGCGTTGCGCGCCTGGACGGGTACGTCGTGTTCGTGCACGGCGGCTTGCCCGGCGACCGCGTCCGCGCGCGCATCGACCGCGCGCGCGCGGCGTACGCGGAAGCGACCGCCGTGGAGATCGTCGCGCCGGGCGACGCGCGCCAGGCCTCGCCGTGCGCGCACTTCGGCACGTGCGGCGGATGCAACTGGCTCGCGCTCGATATCGCCGCGCAACGTGACGTCAAGGCGCGGCACGTGCGCGAGCAGTTGCAGCGCTTGGGTGGCGTGCGCGACGTGGAGGTCCTGCCGACGCTCGCGTCGCCGCGCACGTTCCACTATCGGAACAAGATGGAGTACTCGTTCTTCGCGGGTGACGACGGACCGGTCCTCGGGTTGCACGTCCGCGGGCGTTTCGATCGCGTGTTCTCGTTGAACGAGTGCATGCTCGCGAGCGAGGACAGCGTGCGTCTGGCCCACGCCGCCGTGCGACTCGCGCGCCGCGACGGCATCCCGGCGTATCACCAGCGCCGGCACACCGGCGTGTTGCGCGTTCTCGCGACGCGCGAGTCGCGCACGAGCGGAGCGATCCTCGCGCACCTTGTCGCCGCGCGCGATCTGCCCGCCTTCGATCGCTGGGTCGAGCCGTTGCGCGAGGCGTGCCCGTCGCTCGCGGGCTTCGTCGTCACGACGAACGACACGGCGTCTGGGATCTCCACGGTGGGTGCCTCGCGTGTCGCCTGGGGCACGGACCGTTTCCTCGAAACGCTGGGCGGCATGACGTTCGACGTGCACGTCAAAGCGTTCTTTCAGGTGAACGTGGAGCAGGCCGAGCAACTCGCGCAATGCGTACTCGACCGCGCCGCCCTGCGTGGCGACGAACGCGTCCTCGATTTGTACTGCGGCACCGGCACGCTCGCCCTGCTGCTCGCGCGGAACGCGCGCGAGGTGATCGGTGTGGAGGCGTCCCCCGAGGCTTTGGCGGATGCGCGACGCAACGCGGAGCGCAACGGCGTCGCCTCGTGCCGCTTCTTGCACGGCGCGGTGGAGGATCTGCCGATCGCCTCGCTCCGGCCCGTGGATCTCGTGGTGATCGATCCGCCGCGTGCAGGAATGCACCCGCGCGCACTCGAGAGCGTGGCTGCGCTCGAGGCGCCGCGCCTCGTGTACGTATCGTGCAATCCGGCCACGCTCGCGCGCGACCTGGCCGCGTTCGCCGAGCGCGGTTACCGCGCGGGCGCCGTGCAACCGATCGACATGTTTCCGCACACCGCGCACGTGGAAGCGGTGGTGGCGCTCCAGCGGGAGTCTCAGAAGTAGTAGTGCAGCGCGAGAGACGGCGTGAGGATCACGTCGCCGTGCCGCGTGATCCAGGCCTCGCAGACTTCGACCGACCCGCCGAACTCCGGCGACAGCATGCGCTCCACGCCCAGCAGCACGCCGACGTTCGTGTCCGTGTACGCGTCGCCCGCCGAGGGAATGCGATGGATGACCGCTCCGGTTCCGCCAGCGTACAGTCTCTGCTGGCCGCCGCCGCTCAACGTCCGCTGCACCGTTCCGCCGACGTTGTAGGCGAACCCGCCGTTGATCGTGAGCCCGAGCGCCACGCCTCCGACCGCCCATCCGGTCACGGTGTGGTGCAGATAGCTGAATCCCACTCCGCGCGCATATCCCGCCGCCAGTCCCACCCCGTCCCGCGAGTCCGCCGCGTGTGTCTCGCGCACGAGCGCCACACCGAGGAGAAGCACCATGATCATCGTCGTGTGTCGTCCGCGCATCGCCCTCTCTCCATGGAGTCGTCCGTGAATCGGTCAAAACGGCGCGCAGTGTAGCACGACCGGAACTTGACGCGCGCGCGCGGCGCGGATTAGGTTGCGCGCGTCGCGGGCACCACGCGCGGCCCGACGACCCGGCAGCGGCTCCGCCCCGCGTCCGCACCCGGCCCGCCGCGGGGATAGAGGACAACCCCTTGACCACGAAGACCGCCGACCGCAAGAGCCCCTCGAAGAACAACGTCTCCACCACGAACTCCGCCGCCGACAAGGCGCGTATCCTCAAGTTGGTCGAACAACAGGGCGTGCGCTTCCTGCGCCTCACGTTCACGGATATCCTCGGCACAATCAAGAACGTGGAAGTGCCGCGCAGCCAATTCGAGAACGCGCTCGACGGCAAAGTGATGTTCGACGGATCGTCGATCGAGGGCTTTGCGCGCATCGAGGAATCCGACATGCGCCTCCTGCCCGATCTCGCGACCTTCCGCGTGCTGCCGTGGGACGAGCCACGCGGCAAGATCGGCCGGTTGATCTGCGACGTCTACAATCCCGACGGCACGGAGTTCGCCGGGTGTCCGCGGCTCACGCTCAAGCGCGCCATTGCCGAAGCGCGCGCTCTCGGGTATGAAATGATGACCGGACCGGAAGCGGAGTTCTTCCTCTTCCAGGGCGCACCGCAGGGTGGCAATCAAGGCACCGACACGCACGACGCCGCGGGATACTTCGATCTCGACCCGGTGGACCGGGGCGAAGACTGCCGGCGCGACATCGTCGTCGCGCTCGAGCAAATGGGTTTTGAAGTGGAGGCCGCGCACCACGAGGTCGCGCCCGCGCAGCACGAGATCGACTTCAAGTACGCGGACGCGCTGACGACGGCCGACAACGTGAGCACGTTTCGCTGGGTCGTGCGCAAGGTCGCGCAAGATCACGGACTCCACGCGACGTTCATGCCGAAACCGCTCTACGGACAAAACGGAAGCGGCATGCACACGCACCAG
>CAZEPH010000095.1:0-8545 GCA_964514075.1 uncultured bacterium
GCAGGCGAACTACCTGCGCGTGGAGCAGATGATGGCCACCGACTTCGTGACCGTGATGCAGGTGGATCCGCTCGGGCGACACATGGATTCCACGATCGTGGATGTCGTCACGGGGGAAACGGCGCGATTCGATCGTGACGCCTTCGGCACGCTTCGCATGCAGACCGGCCTCGTCTCGGGAACCGGCGCGCCGCACGACTCCGTGGAGTACGTCGCCGGTCGGACCTATTCGCTGATTCCGCCGGCGTGCAAGGGCGAAAAATGCGACTACGGCTTCGACTGCTGCCCGCTCTTGATCGTTGCGAAGTGGCGCATCGGCGCGTCGGCCAATCGCGGCGGCGGATCGAATCTCGATCCTTCCATCAACACGACGACGTACGGCGGCGTGGTGTGGACGACAAACAGCGCCGACGCCTTCCAGATGCCGCGATTCGAATTCCAGTGCGGCAGCGACGTGCCGTCCGTCACGTGGTCGCTCACGCCGAACGATGTGCCCGTCGTGGGCGGGACGGTGGTGACGGTGCACGCCGACGCGGGCGGCCTGCTTGCGTTCGGCATCCCGAGCGTCACGGTGAACGGCATGCCCGCGCCCAACGCGATCGTCGTCGACGATCACACGATGACGTTCGTCGCTCCGCCGAGCCCCACGTTCGGTCTCGCGGAAGTGGTCATCACGAGCATGGACGGTCTCGTGCAGTCGGTTCTCGACGAGGATCTGCGCTACTACACGCAGTCGCCTCCGCACATCGATCGCGCGCCGCTGCCGTCCGCGACGGCTGGTCAGCCCTACTCCTATGCGTTCGGCGGAATCGACTGCGGCACGATTTGCGCGAGCGTCATCTCGGGGATGGTGCCGCCGGGAATGTCGCTCTCACCGAACGGTGTTCTCTCGGGCACGTGCGATCAGCCCGGCGAGTACGCATTCCACATGGTGGCGACGGACGCGATCGGGCAGCAGGACGTGCGGCTCGCGTGGGTGTACGTTGCCTCTCCGGTGGCTGTGCGGCCGGGAGACAACGCCGCGATCGGGCTCGTTGCGCCGAACCCGTCGCGCGGGCAGACGGACGTTGTATACAGGCTGGTGGGCGAAGCGTCCGTGCGCTTGGATGTGATCGACGCGTCCGGCCGCGTGGTGCGCGCGCTGATCGAGGCGCGTGAGCCGGACGGCGAGCATCGCGTGACGTGGGACGGACGTGATGCGAGCGGCCACGACGCACCGGCCGGCTCTTATTTCTATCGCTTGTCGGTGAACGGACGGCCGCACGTGAAGAAGGCAATCATCCTGCGGTAGCGTCAGGGCGAGGAGAGCCCTCGTGTTGCGCTAGATGACGCCCCCCTCACCCCCCGCACGTCGCGACCGACGCGTCGCGGCGTGCGGACTTTCTACGCCATCGCATCCATGCGCTTCTTCATGTCGTCGGGCGACACATCTTCGACGTGCGTCGCGATCGTCCAGCGGTGGCCGAACGGATCCTCCAGCGTTCCCGAACGGTCGCCGTAGAACTGGTTCTCTATCGGCCGCAGCTCCTTCGCTCCGGCGGCCAGCGCGCGGGCAAACATCGCATCGCAGTCGGCCGTGTAGATCAACAGGTGCACCGGCGTTCCGCCGAGCGCGTGCGGACTGACTGCGCCGTGATCCGGCCACTCGTCGGAGAGCATGAACCGCGAGTCGCCGATCTGCATCTCCGCGTGACCGATCGCGCCACCCGGCGCGTCGAGACGAAACAGCTCGGTCGCGCTGAAGGCCTGCACGTAGAACTCGACCGCGCGCGCGGCTCCACGAATCGCGAGATACGGCGTGATCGAGTGATATCCCTCCGGAATGGGGCGGACAGCCATGGCGATGTCTCCTCGTGTGGTTCGTGTGCGATGACGTGTGCAGACGATCCTGCAAGACGCGCGATGACCACGCCGCGCGGCGCGGCATGCGCGGTTCCCAGGTGTAGACGCCGTCTCGTTCGCGCGCGGCGGCGGGCGCACGCCCTATCGTGACGGAGAGACGTAGCGGGACGGTGACGCCGGGCGGCGCGACGATCTCCCCCAGGCGGCGTTCGTCGATTCTCGGTTCACCGGATACACCCGACGCATCGTCGATCACCTAGCCCCCGCGATTAGGCAGACGCTCCGCCGCGGCCGCGCGGCCGCGCGATGACCGCACCGCGCTTCGGGTCGATCCCCAAGTCGACCTTCCCGTCGAGAATGGCGAGCGCATCGCGGCCGAACAACTCGTACCGCCAGCCGGTCAGGAGCGCGCACGACGACGCGGCGCTTTCGCGCTCCTCCGCAATCGCGCCGTCGCCGTGCGCCGCGACCAAGTCCGTGATGTCCTGCTTCGTCCCCAGGTAGCGGGGAGCGATCTCCTGCTCGACCGCGCGCTGCTTCAAGAACACGTCGAGCAGGTCCACCGTCGCGCCGCGCGACGGATCCTCGTGACGCGCGGCGGGCAATGCGGGCAGTTCGTCGTCCGCGAGAGCGGTCGCGCGTTGGACCGCGCGCACCACGTCCGCGCCGCACCGTTCGATGAAACGCGGCGTGAGACCGCGCAACGTCGCCAGATCGTCGGGGCGTTTGGGCGATCGGCGCGCGATCTCCACGAGCATCGGATCCGCCAAGATGTAGCCGCGCGGTTCGTCGCGTGCTTCCGCTTCCTCCTCGCGCCAGCGAATCAACTCCACCAGCACGGCGAGCGTGCGCGCGTTGAGCGACCGCACGCGCGGCAGTTTCGCGATCAACCGCGACGGGTCGACCTGGTAGGTGGCGATGTCGGAGTAATGCGCCAACTCTTCGCCCAGCCACTCGTGCCGCTTCTTCGCGCGCAGGCGCTCGTCGAGGCGCGAGCGGATCGCGTGCAGATACCGCACGTCGTCAAGCGCGTACGCGATCTGCTCGGGGCGGAGCGGGCGCAAGCTCCAGTCCGTGCGCGTTTCCAGCTTGGAGATGCGCACGCCGAGCACGCGATGCAGCAGGTCGCCGTAGCCGATCTGCTCGCCCATACCCACGAGCGCCGCGGCGATCTGCGTGTCGTACACGTTCCGCGGCGCAGTGCGCGTGTCCGTGTAGAAAATCTCCATGTCCTGCGATCCCGCGTGCACGATCTTCTCGATGCGAGCGTCCGCGACCAAATCCCAGACGGGTGTGATGTCGCGAACCGCCAGCGGGTCGACGATCGCGGGTCCCTCGGGCGTGGCGAGTTGAATCAGTTCCAGCTTGGCGCGATACGTCCGCTCGCGCCGAAACTCCAGGTCGATGGCGATGGACGCTTCGCGCGAGAGTTTCTCGCAATATGCGACTAGCGCGCGCGCATCGCGGATGTACGGCGCGTCGCCCGGCGCGGGACGCGCGGCCGGTTGCCGCGCGCGCTGCGGTGCGGGCTGCGTCATCGCGCGCGTCCGTGTGCCGTCAGCGCGCGAAACGCGACGGCCGTGGCGGCCGCACTCCCGATCGACGACGTCGTGAGGTAGATCAACTCGCCGCTGTCCGTCCTGTCGGGATCGACGAGCAGGAACGTGATACCGGTGGCGAGCAAACCGCCGGCGAGTTGCGCGGCCGTGAGGAGCAGGCCGTCGCCGCCGCGCAAGTTGTACGGGCGCAGGAGGCGGTCGCCCGCATACGTGCCCGCCACACTTCCGGCGAGTGCGCCAGCGACGTAGTCGCGCGCCCGCACGTCTTCGTGTCCCGCGATCACGCGCACGACGGGCAGCGCGAGTTGCGCGCCGAGCATGTACGACGTGCGCAGCGCGCGCGCATCGCCCACCGTGTACCGCCCCGTATTGCCGAGCGCGACGCCCGCGGCGATCCCCGCGCCCGCGCCGCCGAGCGCGATCGCGGAGCGCCCGATGCGGCGTCCGCGCGGCGTCGGCGAGCCGTCGTTGGGTTCGTCGTAGAGATCGGCCGCGAAGGCCGTTCCGGCACCGACCGCGCCGCCCAGATCGGCCATTGTCGTGAGAACCTCCGCCCGGCTCTCGTCGTGATCGAGCCACCCAGCCGCGCTGCATCCGAGCACCGTGCCCACAACGCTGGAGGCGGCCGTCCATCCGAGTAGGTTGTCGCCACTCTTGTCGGAGTCGACGAAGTAGTAGGTGTAGCCGTCGCTCGTGATCGAATCGGGTTTGGGATATGTCGCATCGTGTACCGTGAGGCCCGTGAGGAACCCACGCGTCGCGCCGTAGAACGCGAGCGAGCGTGAGGCGGCGCTCACCGTCGCGTGGCGCGTGGCCACGAACGGCACCACGAAGCCCGCCGCGCTCGTGAGCATGTACGCGGCCACTTGTCCCTGCGTCTCGTGGATGTCCATCACTTCCGGCACGACCCACCCGTAGTAGCCCAGCGAGAACGCCGTTTCCATGAGCACGAGCGCGCCGCGCCCGTCTTGATTGCGCGCGCCGCCGCTGATGCGCAGCGTGCGCGCGTGCGCCGACGAAAACGTGCGCCAATCGTCTTCCGTGAGCGCGACGTTCTGCGTGCGTCCGGCGCTCGTGGTGGCCTCGACGTGCACGAGACCGTCCGCGCCGCGCACCGCGACGAGACGTGTGACGTCGCTCAGGCGAATATCGAAGGCGGTCGGGCGGGGGAGGTACGAGGCGAAAAGGGTGTCCGGTTCACCGGCCGCATGCGCAACCGTGGCGCACGCGAGCGTGCAGAGGACGTAGAGGAGTCGTTTCATGGCGCGACTGTAACACGATGCGCCGGAGCGGGGGAACGGATGCGGCCGCCGGCCTGGTGCATGCCGGCGGCCGCTCGTGGCCTAGCGGTACAGCGCCTTGATTTGACCCCACGTCTTGCCTTCCACAGGCGTTGCACAGCCGACCTTGACGTACAGATAGCGCGTCGTCGAGAGCGCGGGCGTTCCGTCGTCCGTCGCCGTCAACTCCACCGCGAACGTCTGACCGTCCTGCGACATGTCCGGCGTCACATGAATCGTCACCACCGACGGGTTGCCGTCCGTGCTCGTGTACGTGAGTCCGAGCAAACCGTTCGGGTTGACCGTCGTGTGCACCGTCTGTCCCAGCTCCGGCCCCGTGAATTGCACTTCGTATGTCAATGTCTGGTTCAAACCGACGCACAGCGCCGAGTCACCGCGCGGGAATCCGAACGCGATCGGCGGTTGGTTCGTCGAGCCCGACGCGTCGAAGCAAATCGTGCGCGTCGTCAGGTAGTTGATGCCGTCGTTCGCACCGCCCGGTCCGTCGTAGTCGAATCCTTCGTGATCGAACAAGCCGACGAGGAAGTACGACACGCCGTCGCCCTTGTTGACGCCGACCGTCGCGGGCACACCGCCCAGTCCGCCGACACCGCCCGACGCGTCGCCGGTCGTCCAGTACATGCCGTCGTAGCAGAAACACACGTTGTGTCCGAGCCCCGGCAGGCCGTCCGCCGTCCCGTCGCTGATGATCAACTCGAACGTGTTCATCTTGTCGTTGGCGGTGTTGTAGTAGCCCACGTGATCCCAGATCACGATGAACTGGTGCGGATCGGAGCGGTAGTACACCACGCCGTCGCCCACGCTGCCGTTACGCGTGTCGACGTCTCCCCAGAGCGGTGCGACCATCGGGAATCCGCTGACGGGAAATCCTGTCGGCGTAAACGTCGCATAGCCGTCGTTGAAGGAGATGTTGCCGTTATTGTTGATGAAGACGTTGGTGTACGTCGTGCCGTACAGGTTGAATGTAAATTGCAGCGGCACGGCCAGGCTGTAGTCGTCGTCGTTGCGTTGGCACGGATCGAGCGGATCGGCGGGGCCGTTGCCGCCGACGCCGTCGAAGCGCGCAACCTGGAACGTCGCGTCAAGGGGAACGCACAGCGTCGTCGCGCCCGGCGGGCACGGCGCCGCGTTCGTGACAGGGGGATCAGGCGCCTTTGGCGACGCGAGCGCGAGCGTCGGCAGCGCAAGTGCACAGATGCAAAGAGAGAAGAAACGCATACCCGACCTCCAATGGGAGAGTGATGCGTGCGCCGCTCAGAGTGTGGCCGGGGCGGGAGGCACGTCAGGTCGAGTACACGCCCGTGAGCGCGGTGCGGTCTACGCTACGTGCGGCAACAGTTGAGGTGGACGATGAGCAGGGCTCACCGTCCACCTCGGGTATGCATGCGAGTGCGACTTAGTGCGGCGCGTAGTAGGGATTCAGCCCGCCCGCGTGATCGGTGGTGTCGTATACTTCGCCGATCTCCGGCGCGACACGTCGTATCGCCTGTTCGATACCCAGCTTGAGGGTCATGTTCGCGGAGCCGCAGCCCTGGCATCCGCCGCCCATCTTCAAGTACACGTTGCTGTCCTTCACATCGAGCAACGACACGACGCCGCCGTGTCCCGCGACCGCCGGGTTGATCTCGCTCTCGAACAGCGCTTCGATGCGCGCGCGCAGATCCTCATCGGACGGCAGGCGCGACGCGTACTCCGCGCTGACCGCGGGCACGCCGCTCACCAACTGCGCGCGAATCGCCGCGCCGACCTGCCGGGCGATGGGTGCCCAGTCACCGATGCCTTCCTTCGTCACCGTGACGACGTTATTGGAGACGCGCACGCTCGTGATGGGCTCGATGTCCATGAGGGCGCGGGCGAGCGGCGAATCGGCTGCGTCGTCCGGGCTCGTGAAGTTCGCGGCGCGGCCTTCGTACACCGGATGACTGACGCTGAAACGGCACGTCGCGTCGTCCATCGGTTCGGCGGTGATTTTGATGTCGGTGGGTTCCATTCGTCTGTGTGCTCCTTGTGCTCCTGCGTCAAGTTGCGCGGTCGCGCGATTATCGCTCATCGGGTACGTCGGGCGCCACCGACAGTTCTCGCGCACAGCCGGAACAGCCTGCGCGCGCTCGGGGTCGACTACGGGAGATGCCGTCCGGCACCCGCTGTCACAGGGCGACCGAAGTGGGAGCCCCACCGGTGTGCCGTCGTGAGCATGCGGCCGAAGAGGTCGACGTAATCCTCGCCCTCCTTGGCGAGCGAGGCCAGCGTGTGGCGCACGATTTCCGCCACCTCCTCGGCGCTTCGCATCCGCCATGTTGCGGCGTCTTCGGTCAGAGGCCGCTGACCGAGCCCGCTCACCGCCCATCGCCGCGGGAAGCCGTAGATGAATGGGCTGACGCACCCGTCGGGCTCCACGATCAACGAGGGCACGAGATCAGAGAACGACGCCACCGCCGTCGACCGATCACGGTCCGGAAGAAGCGGCCACGCGCTCTCTTCTACTCCGTGCCGGCGGAAGACGTCCATCACAACGCCCGGACCACCGCTCCCCCGGTGCGCCGCGAGGAGCGCCAAGAGCCAGGCCGCCGTTCGAAACTCGATGCTGTCCGGGATCGCGTCCGAGAGGTTTGCCGCCGCAGCGCCGAAGTTGCAGAGCGGATGCACCTCGATCGCCGAGGCGCCGACCTCCTCCGCGAACTCATAGAGCCAACTCAACCGGTTTGCGTTCGTGCGGGTGAGCGTGAAGACCAACACGAAACGCACACCCTCAGCGCGCAGAACCGCCAGGCCCTCCACCATTCGGGGGAAAGCCGACGCGCTGCTGCGCATGGCGGCGTGCTCGGCCGGAGGTCCGTCGACGCTCACGGCCACGACGCCTGTCCACTTCTTCAGTTCGCGTACGCGTGCTGGCGTCAGCAGCGTGCCGTTCGTGACGACAGCCGTTGAGAACCCCATCTCGCGCGCGCCCTGCAGAAACGGAGCCCAGTCGGCCCACACGAGCGGCTCCCCCCCCGACAACCCCACGTACCCGTAACCGAGCGCGCGTGCTTCGCGCAAGAAAGCATGCAGGAGGGCGACCGGCAACGCGTCGGTCTTGCCTGGCCCGCTCTCGGAATAGCAGTGACGACAGCGCAGGTTGCAATTCAGGGTCGGCTGCACTTGAATTAAGCGGAGGCCGCCACGCGCAAGCAGGAACGGGGACGACGCATCGACCCCGTCCTGCACCCGCGGCCGGCATTCAATGCCGGGAGCGACTGGCGACAATCGTTCCTACAGGCCTAGCCGGCGTGTGACGTTGATCCGCCGTGAGGCATTGATGAGGATTTCCTCCGGCACCGGAATGCCGTTGATCAGCACCTCGAAGTCGATGTGCGAATGCACGAGATAATCCAACATCTTCTCGAACTCCGCCCTCTTCGGCGGCGGCCACTTGATGCGGAGGCGCCCCGTCCCGCACCAGTCACCATCGGGCTCTACCGCAACCAGCGTTCCGCCAGCTGCAGCGGCCATATCCGAGATCTTCGCCATTTCCTTCACCGAGATCCGCTGCCCCAGCTTCACGATCTCAGTAATGGCGGCATCCGAGCCGCGTACTGCTGTTTCCATGGCACCCTCCAGATTCAAGCCACACCTCGAGCAACAACGCCCCCCACTTGATGAACCGACCGCTCCGGCGCTGCTTCACCACGACGAATGATCAGAACGAGGAGCAACGCGCAGCATGTGCAGTTGACGCCGTGCGGCTCACGAGCGTTAGCCTCTCTTTTGGTGCACGGGCCATGGCACCTCGAAATACCGAACTCCATCGCCGGTCCGTCCGCTCGGTGGGCGACACGGGCAAGCACGCGACGACTCGAAAGC
>CAZEPH010000096.1:0-8542 GCA_964514075.1 uncultured bacterium
AGAGCGTCTGACTACGGATCAGAAGGTTGGGGGTTCGACTCCTCCTGGGCGCACCACTTTCCTCCTCCGCCGACGAGCCACCCGAATGCCCGAGCCCCAGCAGCCCACCGACGATTACTGGATGCGCGCCGCTCTGCGCGAGGCGGAGCGTGCGCGCGATGAGCGCGAAACGCCGGTCGGCGCGCTCATCGTACAGAACGGCGTCATCGTCGGGCGCGGGCACAATCAAGTCGAAACGCTGGGCGATCCCACCGCACATGCGGAGATCCTCGCGATCGGCGCGGCGGCGAACACGCTCGCGTCGTGGCGCCTCGACGGATGCGAGTTATTCGTGACGCTGGAGCCATGCTCGATGTGCATCGGCGCGGCGATCGTCTCGCGCATCGCGCGCGTGGTGTACGCGGCGCGCGAGCCGCGCTCGGGAGCGTGTGGCTCGATGATCGACCTGCCAACCGCCTCCGCCAACATCCACCGCCTCAGAGTGGAAGGAGGGCTCCTCGCGGACGAAAGCGCGGATCTCCTCCGAACGTTCTTCCGTGAAGTGCGCCGTGGCGGCAACGGCAAGCCGCAGCCGCGCGGCGGCGTCATCGACGCCGTGGAATCGGACTTCGGCGGCTAGCCACTCCTAGGGGTTCGGCCCTATGCTTGAGGGCAGTGCGGCCCCCTCCACACTGGCTTACGGGGTGTGCAGGCGGGGTCCCCCTTGCGTTATCGAGTTACATCCGTGACGCACCATCGCCTTCACGCACGAGGAGGAGTGTCTCCATGAGCCAGCCATTCGGACGTGTTGCCGCCGGATGCATCGCCGTCGCTCTCATCGCCTGTGCACCCGGCCACTCGCACGCTTCCGTCTCTCTTCGCTCCGGCGCCCCACAGGTCTCGCGCGATCCCGATGACCGGTGCGAGGCCTCCCGCGTCTTTCTCGGATCCGAGGGCGCCGAGCGCCGGATCGACGCCGAGTCGGCGATGATCCGGGACGGAGACCCGTCGTCGGGTCTTACGCTCGCGCCGCGCAGCGGGGAGCGCGTGACGTTCACGTTCATCGGGGCGCCCCGGTGGCTCAACACCGTGGACGTCACTACGAACGCCGCGTCGTTCGACGTCGAGGTGCTGGATCAGGACAACGTGTGGCGCACGTTCGCGCGCGCCGAAGGCACGGGCGCGATCGCGTCACACGCACATCTCACCGGTGCGGACCGTCAGGTGCGCGGCGTGCGCTTCGTGCCACGCGGCGCGGGCGACACTGTTCGTCTGTTCGAGATGTCCGCGCGGTTCGTTCAAACAGATCCGGACGCGGCGCGCATCGGGCGCGCCGACGCGGCGGGCAACTCCTATCACGCGGATTGGGTGAACAACTACAACAACGTCGCGACAAACCTGTTCAACTGCGACGACGACGCGGAAGGCCTCGGCGACGAACTTCCGTCCGGATGGACCACCGTCGATCACGGCAACATCAACGCTCTCGAAGAGCACTTCAAACGCACCGACCTGGGCGGAACGAACGGCGATCACTCCGACAACAACGACCTCGCCTACTTCTCCGGCCACGGGACGACGTTCTGGGATTCCTACTTCGCCGACACGCTCCGGAGCTGCAAGTTCGAATCGACCGTCGACGACAGCATCATGAACCCCGGCGAAGCACACGATGCGCTCGGTGACGGGGACATGGAGTGGCTCGGACTCTCCTGCTGCAAACCGCTCCGCACCGACAGCGACAATTCCTGGGCGACGGCCATGGAAGGACTACACCTCATTCTCGGCTGGCAGACGAACATGCTCGACGTGGTGTTCGGCCCGGAGTTTGTGCAGCAGGCAGTCGACAACGGTTTGTTCGACAGCGCCGAGAAGATCAAGAGCTCGTGGTTCGACGCGGCGGAGGCGACGCACGGCGCGGGCTTCACCGCCGCGGTGATCGGCGAGACCAGCTCGATGGGCGACGACTACCTGTGGGGCGAAGGCACCGTCGGCTCCGATCCCGTCGACGACGCGACGTTCCACCGGTGGACGTTCGGCACCACCGGAAGCCTCTTCCCCAGCGGACGCTCCCGCCAGGACGCCACGCTGAATCCGGCGGCGCTTCCGTTCCACCCGTCGGATCCGGTGACGATCCGCTCGAGCGGCGGCGGCGGCGTACCGATCACGATCGACCGCGCGCTGCTCGATCGGCAGGCCGCGGCGATGATGCCGATCTACAACGTCACGCTCCTTCCGCCCGCGGACTCGTTCTACGTGCGCATGGTCGCCGGTGAGTTCTGCCAACTGAACGGGCATCTCTGTGGTGGAGACATCGGGCCGGGCAACCCGGGCGACTTGAATCTCTTCGACGGCGTGTATCACCTTCGCGTCTGTCAGAAGTCCCGCGCCGTGCGCTATACCGACACGGACAAGTGGCTCATGTGGATGACCACTCCGCCCTCGTTGTTCGAAGGAACCGCAGCCATCACTCGCTCGAACTTCATTCTCTCGCAGCTCGGGCGACTGCGCGAAGATGCGGTGGTGGATCGCGTCGACTACGTGATGCAGTCCGCGTCCACCGATGGGGCCAGCGTGCCCGACGATCCCGATAGTTCGTTTGCGATCGCATCGCGCGTCGTGTACACGCGCGAGTTGGGCGGCAATCCCGTCGTCGGGCCGGGTGCGTCGACGACGGTCACGCTCGGACCGGGCGGCGTCCTGCAGCGCGTGTTCGAGGGCGGGTGGCGTCCCGTGACGCAGGGGGCGATGGTGGACGTCCTGCCGTTCCCCATCGTGCTCTCGCATCTTTCGCAATACGGCGCGGACGCGACGATCGACGGGGTGAACCCGTACGTGTTCGGTATTCAGGTCAATTCCTGGCAGCTCGGATACTTCGAACACGGCTGCGAAGTGAGTCAGACGACGATCCGCCCGTGCTACATCATCGACGTGAACATCATCGAGTCGCCGCCGTTCATTCAGCCGCCGATCATCGAACGCGGGGAATTGCACGTGTGGGCGGAGACGCTGAACCCTGTCGCGATGATCAACGGCGGCACCCTGGGAGCGGGGACCGCGGGTGCGGACACGTGCATCGCACCGGGCGGGGTTATCTGCCTGGCCGGGTCGGCGGTGTTTGGTGTTCCGCCCTACACATTCACGTGGACGGACGACATCGACGGCCTGCTCGGGACCGCCCAGACGGTCTGCGCGACGCTCTCCACGCCGCCCGCGAGCGGCGACGGGTCGACCGACAGCACGCACACCATCCAACTCACCGTGACGGATGCAATGGGACACGAAGGGCACGCGAACATCGACGTGTGCTTGGCCGGAATCACGTCCGTGTTCGAGAACACGCCGCTCGGCGATCCGAACGCTCCGTCGATCACGTTCGCGCAGGCGGACCCCTCGCGCGGCTCCGTGCGGTTCGCGTTCGAGATGCCGCGGGGCGGCGAGGCCGTCGTGAACGTATTCGACCTCGCCGGGCGCCGCGTCGCCTCGATTCCGGATCGCGCGACGCACGCCGGACGTCGCAGCGTGGAGTGGGACGGGCGGACGGCGGACGGTTCTCTCGCGACCACGGGAGTGTATTTCGCGCGCCTCGTGACGCCGTACGGCACCGCGGCGCGGCAGTTCACGCTGATGCGGTAGTCCTCGGCGGGAGACCGGCAGAAACGGGAGGGGGCGCGCGCCGCGCCCCCTCCTGTCGTGTGTGCGGAAGTGCCGTCCCCTGCGTTTGGTGATCGATGGCGGTGATGTCCATCGCCCACACGCGCGGAGGAGGCGCACTCACCATGATTCGATCACACTGGGGCCTAACGGCCTTGACGATTCTGCTCAGCCTGGGGGCCGCCGACGCGCGCGCCGCCTTCACACTGCGCACCGCTCGCGCCGACGCGCGCGTGGTGACGCGCGATCCCGACGACCGCTGCGAGCTCTCGCGTGTGTTCGTGGGCGCGCGCTCGGTCGACGCCGAGGTTGGCGTCTTGCGCGACGCGGACGCCGCGTCGGGTCTCACGCTCTCGCAGCGCAACGCGGAGAGCGTGACGTTCACCTTCATCGGCGCATCGCGCTGGCTCAACACCATCGACGTGACGACCAACGCCGCGGCGTACGACGTCGAGGTGCTGGATCAAGAGGGCGTGTGGCGTCCGTACGTCCACGCGGAAAACGCGGCGGCTCTCGCAACGCCCGCGCACCTCACCGGCGACGACGTGGAAGTGCGCGGACTGCGCTTCGTCCCGCGCGGCGACGCGCCGAGCGTGCGCCTGTTCGAGATGTCCGCGCACTTCGTGCAAACCGATCCCGACGCCGCGCGCCTCGGCCGCGCCGATGCGGCCGGCAACACGTTCCACACGGACTGGGTGAACAACTACAACAACGTCAAGACGAACCTGTCCAACTGCGACGATGACGCACAGGGCTTGGGTGACGAACTTCCCTCGAGCTGGTCCGGCATTCACCACGGCGACATCAACGCGCGCGAAGAGCACTTCAAGCGCACCGACCTGGGCGGCACGAACGGCGATCACGTCGACAACAACGACCTGTCGTACTTCTCCGGTCACGGCACCACGTTCAACGACACGTACTACGGCGACACGCTGCGGAGCTGCAAGTTCGAGTCGACGGTCGACGACAGCATCATGACGCCGGGCGACGGACACGACGCGCTCGGCGACGGCGACATGGAGTGGCTCGGTCTCGCCTGCTGTAAGCCACTCCGCAGCGACAGCGACAACTCCTGGGCGACCGCGATGGAAGGCCTGCACTTGATTCTCGGGTGGGAGACGAACATGAAGGACGTCGCGCTGGGACCCGAGTTCATTCGGCAAGCCGTCGACAACGGTGCCTTCGATGGTCCGGAGAAGATCAAGGACGCGTGGTTCGACGCGGCGGAGAACACACACGGCTCGGGCTACACCGCGGCGGTCATCGGCGAGACGAGCACCATGGGGAACGACTACCTGTGGGGCGAAGGCACGGTGGCCTCCGACCCCGTGGACGACGGCACGTTCTCGCGGTGGACGTACAACACGACGATCTTCGCAGGCCCCGGCGGCGGACGCTCGCGGCAAGAGGCGACGCTCAGCACGAGTGCACTGCCCTTCAATCCGAGCGACCCCGTGACGGTTCGTCCGACGGCGGACAGCTGGCCGATTCGCATCGACCGCGCGTTGCTCGACGCGGGCCTGGCCGCGCCGATGCCGGTGTACAACGTGACAGCGCAACCGCCCGCGGACTCGTTCTACGTGCGCATGATCGCAAACAAGTTCTGCCAAATCACGGGACGCTTGTGCGGCGGTGACATCGGTCCGGGCAATCCTGGCGACTTGAACCTGTTCGACGGGTTCCACCACCTGCGTGTGAATCAGAACGTGGGCGCGGTGCGCTACACCGATACGTTCAACTGGCTCAAGTGGCGCACGTCGCCCCCGGAGTTGTACATGGGGCAGCAGGCGATCGATCGTGCGAACTCGCTGCTCACGCAACTGGGACGCTTGCGCGAGGACGGCATGGTGGATCGCGTGGACTTCGTCACCCAGTCGACCTCCACGGACGGCGACAACGTGCCGGATGATCCGGACAGCTCCTTCGCCACCGCCTCCCGCGTCGTGTACTTGCGCCAACTCGACGGCCGCGACGTCGTCGGACCGGGCGCGTCGATGACCGTGACGCTCGGACAGAACGGCGCTTTGCAGCGCTTCTTCGAAGGAGGATGGCGGCCGGTGACGCAAGGCGCGAGCGTGAACGTGCTGCCGTTCGCCGTGGTGCTCTCGCAGTTGTCGCAGTACGGCGCGGACGCGACGATCGACGGCGTGAACCCGTACGTCTACGGCCTCGACATCAACTCGTGGCGGTTGGGGTACTACGAGTACGGCGCCGACGCCAAGCAGATGACGATTCGTCCCTGCTACATCATCGACGCGAACGTGTACGAAACGCCTCCGGGCGTGGAGCCGCCGGTGATCGAGCGCGAGGAGCTGCACGTGTGGGCGGAAGCGATGAACCCCGTGCCGACGATCAACGGCGGATCGCTGGGCGCATTGGGCGCGGTGATGGACACGTGCATCGTGCCGGGAGCGCCGATCTGCCTGTCGGCGAGCGCGACGTTCGGGGTGCCGCCGTACACGTTCACTTGGTACGACAACATCGACGGCTATCTCGGCACGGGTCCGTCGGGCTGCGCGACCTTGTCCCTCCCGCCGACGAGCGGTGACGGCTCGGAGGACAGCACGCACACGATCAAGTGCGTGGTGACCGACGCACTCGGCCACAAAGGCCACGCGTTCGTGAACGTGTGCCTCGCCGCGATCACCTCCGTGTTCGAGAACACGCCGCTCGGTGACGCGAGTGCGCCCTCGATCGCGTTCGTGCAGACGAACCCGTCGCTCGGCTCGGCGCGCATCGTCTTCGAGATGCCGGCCGGCGGTGACGCGTCGGTGGACGTGTACGACCTGTCGGGCCGGCGCGTCGCGTCGGTGCACGATCGGTCTGTCGTGTCGGGTCGCCGCACGGTGGAGTGGAACGGCCGCGTGATGGACGGCGCGGCGGCTCCGGCGGGCGTGTACTTCGCGCGGCTCACGACGCCGCACGGCACGGCGGTGCGGCAGTTTACGCTCGTGCGATAAGCGAGCGCGACTCGGGGAAAAAAGTCGGGAGGAGGTGGGCGCGCCCACCTCCTCCCGTGTTGCGTTCTGCCAGAACTAGCTGGCGTTGATGCGCACGGTCGACCCGTCCGCGAGCTGAGCGAGCAGGAACACGCTCCCAGCGGTGTCCTTCATTGCGAAGACGTTCGCGACCGTTCCCGCCGGCAGAGCCGGGATCGAGAAGGACAGATCCGGCGTGGCATCGTTGTTCACGTCGAAGCCGAGGCGGTATGCGCCCGCGGGGATGGTCAGGTACGCGCCCGCCACACCGAAGTCGACGTTCTGGTAGAGCGGCGACGGAGCTCCCGACGTCGGCACGTTCCAGATGTCCACCTGGCCAACCCCCATGGCCGTGTGGACGGCACGCACGCGGATTTGCCCCGCGGGCGGCGCGGACAGGTCGTCGACGAGCGGGAGCACCTGCAAGCTGGACACGCCGTTGTATGCCACGACCGTGTACGACGTGTTCTGGCTGAGCGCGAAGCTGGGCACGGTGAGCACGGAGCTCGACACGCCGGCGCCGGCCGGAGCCACGTCCACGCGGTACGATCCGGCCGCCACGTTCAAGAACGGCGTGCCGCTGCCGAATGCGAGGGCCGACACGCTGGCTTGCGGTCCGCTGTTGAAAAAGACGTCGACGGCCGGCGCGTCCGGAGACGCGTGCAGGACGCGGACGCTGCTGTTCGCTGCGGGCGGAGCGGTGACATCGTCGTCGCACCCTGCGGCGAAGACGCTGAAGGCGGTGAGCGCGCCGAGGGACAATGCCACCAGAGCGCGGCGAGACGTGAAGCGCTGACTACGAACGGAGAGTTGCATGACTCTGTGAGCCTCCCTGTAAATCGCGAACCTGTGTCGCGTTCTGTGGTGACGATGCTGTATTCACAGCTGACATCCACACATTCGGTGCCAGGGTGGCTTTTGGATGCAGAGAGACTTCAGCGAGACAAAAGAGCGGTGGCCACGGAGACGACGTCCTGCGGTCCCCGCGCAAACGCGTCGGCGCCGAGACGGCGCCACAGGTCGGGAGAGCCCGCAAAGGCCGCACCCCCCACCACGATGCGCGCTCGTGGTGCGGTGCGGCGGATAGCAGCGACCGTGCGCGGGGCGTACCGGAGTTGCAGCGGCATCGCGACGGACACGAGCACGACGTCCGCGTCGAAGTCGCGGGCCGCTTCCGCGACGCCGATCGCCGGAAGATCGGCGCCCAGAAAGACCGAACGCCATCCCGCCAAATGGAACGTATCGGTGACCACGCGCAGCCCCAAATCGTGCGCGTTCTGCTCCACGGCGGCACCGACGACGGTGTATCCCGTGGGCGCGGCCCGCTCCATCGATCGGACCAGGAGGACCATGAGGTCGCGCGTGGTGGACGTCACAACGTGCTCCTCATGGATGTCGAGTTCTCCGAAGTGCCACATCCGGCCGATTTCTACTTGCACGGCCGCGAGCACCTGGTGGTATGCCGTCTCGGCTGGCAGACCGGAATCGACTGCGCGCAGGATGAGATCGACCGCCTCCTGAGGACGTCCGGCCAGACACTCCTCCAGATACGACAGCGCGAGCACGGCGTGCGGGGTCGTCGCCTCGAGCGGCTGCATCGTCTTGATCGGTCGCGCGAACACCGCGTCCGCACATTCAAACGGTGCGTCGATGAGCGGGCGCGAGGAGTCGGGCAACTCCGCCTGCAGGGTGTCCGAGAGACATGCGAGGCTGTCGCGAATGTCCCCGTCCGGAACGTTGCGTGCGACGAAGGCGCCGCGCGTCCACTCGACGGTCGAGGCAAAGAGCTCCGGCGCGCTCCATTGAATCGAAACCGCGAGTTCCTGCACGCGCTGCGAGAGGTGGGCGCGCCAGCTCTCAAAGCCGGTCGAACCGAATCTCCCTTGCGTCGCCGGGTAGCGCTCGAACAGGAGTTGCGTGGCATACCC
>CAZEPH010000097.1:0-8443 GCA_964514075.1 uncultured bacterium
AGTACAAGAGCGATTCGGCGAAGCGGGGTGTCAGCTCCACGATCGGTACGGGGCTCGGTCTCGTCATCGTGAAAAGCATCGTCGACACGCACGGCGGAACCGTGAGCGTGGAGAGCACGCCCGGCGCCGGAACCACGTTCACCGTGACGATCCCACACCGATCCCTGCCGGAGCCGCACGTCGTCGGTCTCTAACGGACGGCGGCGCGCACCGCGTGCGTGATGCCCCGCGCGCGCGCGCCCCCCGGTCTCCTTCTCCTCCCGGCATCTCGCCGTCCTTCGTCGTTCTGGCGGCGTCTTGCTGCACCGTTCGCAACGGTGCTACGTTCGGGTCCCGCGCGGCGCGCGCGTGGCCCGTTCGCATTCCTCGGAGGACGACCTGCCATGATGCCCCGACTTCTCTCCGTTGCCCTGCTGTGTGCGGTGCACGCGGCCTCCGCGTCGGCCTCTGTGATCGCGACCGGGACCCTCACGCGCGACAAAGAACCGGCGATCGTCGCAGGTGCAGCGCTGCCGTCGTTCGCCGGCGCATCCACGACGCATCTGTGGGCGTACGCATACCGCGGCGGCGCGTGGGTGCAGATCCCCGTGCAGGTGGATCAACGCAACGCGAGCGGCAACTACTTCGACGCCGACGCCGACCCCACGTTCGACGCCAACGACGAAGTCGTGTTCATGGCGACGGACATGGGCGATCAGGTGAGCGCGGACGAGTGGATCGCCGACGCGGAGTCACGCACGTTCCCGCGCTACGAGGTGCAGGTCGCCGACGCCACGAACCCATCGCGGATCTCGTGGGCGTACGTGTACCGATCCTCCACGATCACCCGCACGTTCTCCGACGACTACGTGGGCTACACGACGTCTCCGACGGACTCGCTCTACGCGCAGGCCTACAGCCTCGCGTACAACAGCAGCGGCATTCTCACGGGCACGCGCGTCACACCTGCCGGCGGCGGCGACAACGTGGACATCGTGGACCGGCAGAAGCTGCGCGTCACCGCGAAGATCCTCTTCCTCACGTTCAACTACACCGAGAACGACTTCCCCGCGACGACCACACGCTTCCTCGACGGCCCTGTGCGCGTGATCACCGAGAAGCAGACCAACTCGCCCGCGGGCACGACGATCGGCTACTCGTCGTACTATGCCGCTCTCGCGGTTCCGCTCTCCCCGACGGACATCGACAACACGATCACGTTCGTGCGCGGCTCGGTGGATCTGTCGCCGGATGCGGTCGGCATGACCATGTACGACGACTTCAACCCGAGCGGCGTGTCGATCGACGGCGTGCCCGACGCGGGCGTCGTCGGCACGATTCCGACGTGGGTGGAAATCACGGGTGCGCACGGCACGATCATCGTGATGGGCGACGGAAGCGGCGTCGGCGGAACGCAGAGCCTCTACTACAAGGACAACGCGAACATCAACAGCGGCGACACGGGCGACTTGCGGTCGTACGGAGATACGGGATTCCAAATCACGAGCCCGAACGCGGGGTCGTACGCCAATCTCGTGGGGTGGGTGTGGTATCTCCCCGCGAACGTAGGCAACGTGGGCGCGACGTACCGCGCGTATACATCCAATCCGCTCGCGCCTGCGGCGTCCGCGCAAGACTTCACGCCGGTTGCAGTGAGCGAGGGGCCGCGCGCTGCACCGCCGCGCGTGCACCCGATGCCGGTGCGCAGTCTGGCGCACGCGGAGTTCACGCTGGACGCCGCGGCGCACACGCGTATGGACGTGCTCGACATTCGGGGACGTCTCGTGCGCACGCTAGTGGATGCGTGGCGGCCGGTGGGACCGCTCCACGTGCAGTGGGATTGCGCGGACGCCGCCGGGCGTCGGGTGCCCGGCGGCGTCTACGTGCTGCGCCTGACGGCGGGCGATCGCACCATCGCCGCGCCGTTCGTGGTGACGCGCTAGCCTAGCGCGTCACCACGAGGCGCTGCGTGCGTCTCGTCGAACCGGCCGCGAGCGACGCCATATACACGCCCGCCGGCAGGGACCGCGCGTCCCACGTCGCGGTGTAGCGGCCTGCGTCCTGTCGCGCGTCCACGAGGCGCGCGACGCGGCGGCCGTGCACGTCGTACACGTCCACGCGCACCGAGGCGGCCTCATCGAGCGTGTACGCAATCGCCGCCTGTGCGCGCACCGGATTCGGAGACGCCGGAGCAAAGGACACACGCACCGGCAGCCGCTCGTCGTCCACACCCACCACCGGCGGGTATTGATCCAATCCCGTCGCCGCACGGTGAATCACGCGAATGCCGCTGCGTACCTCGGTGTAGTAGATCACGGGGCCAGTCTGCAGAATGAAGTACTCGGGATCACGCCGCTCGAGAGTGGTCGTGTCGCTCACCTGCCGGTAGAACGGCAATGCCGGATCGATCGTGGAGAGCCAGATGTCGGCGGGGGAGTTGTTCTGCACCGGCGACTGCGACATCTGCATGAAGACATACGACCGCCCGCCGTACGTGAACGGCTCGGGGGAGAGAACGTACGGGTACCGCGCGGGCGGAGCGATCGTGTAGAGGATCTGCCAATCGTGGTTGCCTGGCACGGACTCCTTGTACACGTTCAGTTGCCCCGTCGCCTCGTTGATGCACATGAAGACGTACGCATCGCCGAACTCCGGAGCGGGCCACATCCAGACCTCTGTCTTGTCGCCGATGTCGCTCGTCAGCACGTGCGTGGAGTTGTCGTCGATGATGTACTTCGCCGCCTGGCGAATCCCCGTGACCGTATCCACGACGGCGATGGAGATCGCGCGCTGCCCCGGGACCCAGCGGCCTCCGCCGCCGGATCCGTCACCCGGCAATGCGTGTTCGGTGACCGGATTGTTCTCGACCCGCCATTGCGGGAGCCCCGACCCCGGCGTGGTGACCTTCAAGTACGTGATGCACGCGTTGGGGAAAGCAGGGTCTTGACTGGCGATGGGAATCGCCCGCTGGCGCGCGTTCGGCAGTTCTGCGTGGACCCACGTGTTGCCGACAGGAACGGCCTTCGCCAGACCTGGATTCCCACCGGGCACCAGGTCGGTGTAGTAGATCTCCGGGCCGTTCTGGCTATTGCCCCATTCCGGTCCGTTGCCGATGCCATTGATCTGGCCGGACCACGCCGTTGTATCGACCAAAAAGCCCTGTCCGTTGCGCGGCGAGAATGATCCGTTCATGGGGTCGAGACGGCCGACCCACACACGGCCGGAGTCGTCCTTCCAGGCGAAGCGGAAGTCCGTGTGATCGAACTCGGGATCGGGCAGTGTGGATGACGGATCGGAGACGATGCTGTCGCTGGGGACGAACTGTGCTTGCGCTTGAACCGCACACGCGAGAACGACGGCAACCATCGCCGGGAGCACGGCGGGATGTCTCACTCTACCTCCAATGACCGAGCGGGACGCCGTCCCGCGGTGCTGTTCATGGTGAAGAAATCGAGGTCGGTCCAACCGACGGATCGCAGGGCGGGGAGACCACTGAGGTGCCTCGATCATAGCCCGGCCCGGCCGGCTACAGCAAGCAGGCTTACCGGCGCACGACCACACGCCGCGTCACGACCGTTTCACCCACGGTCACACGCACGAGGTACACGCCCGAGGAGACGGGGCGCCCTCGTGCATCTCGCCCGTCCCATCGTGCAGAATAGCGCGCGGGATCATCGGTGCGCTCTGGGACAAAGGTGCGCACAAGAGCTCCGTGCACGTTGTATGCCCTGAGTTGCAGCGGTGCGCCGAGCGGGACGTTCGCAACGTCGAACTGCACCTGACCCGCGCTCACCGCGGGGGTGGCGGAGAAGGCGGGCGGCGCGACGGGCGCGACGGCGTGCTCCGGCGGAGGGACGACGGCGGACGTCGCCGGCAGCCGCACGTCCGCTTCGGTCAGCGCATTCGTGACGAGCGTGAACCACGGCATGCGCGTCATGAGCGGCGACTCCGTGACGAACCGCGCGCGCCAGTGCGACAAGCTTCCGGCGACCACGTTGCTCACGAACACGTCCAGCGTCGCCGCGCTGCCCGAGCCGGGGTCCGGCGGTCCCGTATCGACGAATGGGCCGACGATGGAATGCGTGCCATCGAGCGGCGTGCCGAACGGCGCCGCTTCGTATTCCATCGCGAGCTGCGTGCGCCCAAAGGGCGATCGCGCCGAGGCGCGTACGCGATACTCGGTCGCATGATCGGAGAGCCCCAGCGCGACGATCAACTTGCTCGTCTCGGTGCGCATCTGCCGCGGGAGCCGGTCGATCCCATCGCCCCCGTTCGACAAGAGCACGTAGGCCGCGCCTTCTTGCGCGAGCGGATCGGACACATCGCCCGCGCCGATCACGATGTCCGGGATCGCATCGCCGTTCACGTCACCCGCCGGCGCGAGGCCTTGGCCCGCGTGCGCGCCGACACGATTGCCTTCGTAGGACCACGCCGGGAGCGTGTCCACGCCCGCGGCGGAGCCGAGGAACAACCGCACGACGCCTTCCTCGACCTGCCCGTTCGAGAACGACGGTGCGCCGACGAGCACGTCGCTGAATCCGTCGTTGTTCGCATCCAGAGAGGCGCAGGACGTCCCAAGCGACGCGGCGCCCACGCCCGTCGCTGTCCACGCGGGCGAGGTTTCCACGCCGTCACCCGCGCCGAGGAACACGTAGGCGCGGCCGTTGCGCGCGGCGCCGGTCCCGTAGCGATTCGCGCCGACGAGGACGTCGCTGCGACCATCGCCGTTCAGGTCGCCCGCCGGCGCGACGGACGAACCGAAGAGCGATCCCGCCACTTCGCCGAACGCCGTCCACACGGGCATCGTGTCCAACCCCGCCGCGGAGCCGAGATACACGTACGCCGCGCCTTGATCCACGAGCGCATCGTCGGCGAGCCAGGCGGACACGATCACGTCGCTGAACCCGTCCGCGTTGACGTCGCCGGCGCTCGCGACGCGGAAGCCGAAACCCGCGCTGTCCTGCGTGCCGTATCGCGTCCACGCCGGCGCGGCGCCGAGGCCCAGGGCGGATCCGAGATACACGTCGGCGCGGCCCGCGCGCGGGTGCGCGATCGCATCGGTCTGCGGCGCGCCGACGATGACGTCCGCGTATCCGTCGCCGTTGACGTCGCCCGCGCTCGCGACCGACGTGCCGAGGCCGGCGCCGGCATGTGCGCCCGTGATCGTCCAGGCGGCGGTCGTTCCCAGGCCCGTCGCGGCGCCGAGGTAGAGGCTCACGCGGCCTTCGTTCGCGCCGAGCGCGCCGTCCCACTGCGGTACGCCGACCAAGACGTCGGCGTACCCGTCGCCGTTCACGTCCCAGGCCGGCGCCACGCTTCCGCCCCACTCGGCGCTGTCTTGATTCGCTTCCGTCGTCCACGCGGCCGTTGTGCCGAGACCGTTTCGCGATCCGAGGTAGGCGAGCGCGCGGCCTTCCGCGGCTTGACCGTTCGAGTACGTGTGCGCGCTCACGATCACGTCGCCGTAGCCGTCGCCGTTGACGTCGCCCGCGCCGGCCACGCGGAAACCGAACCCCGCGCCCTCTTGCTCGCCTTCCATCGTCCAGGACGGCGCCGTTTGCGGCAGATCGGGCCCTCCCGCGAGCACGTACACGAGTCCTTCGTCCGTCTCGTCCATCTCGCGGCCCGCGGCGCCGATCACGATGTCGTTGTACCCGTCCCCGTTGAAGTCGCCGGCGCACGCGACGGAGCTGCCCACTGCATCGCCCGCAACCGCGCCGTTCAGCGTGAACGATGGAGACGTCGCGAGGCCCGTGGCGGAACCGAGGTACACGGACGCGCGACCGAGTCCGCCCGCACCGTACGCGGACGAACCGACGATCACGTCCGCGTAGCCGTCGCCGTTCACGTCGCCTGCCGTGCTGAGCCGCGTGCCCCACGCGGCGCCCGCGAGGTTGCCTTCCACCGACCACGTTGCGGTGTTGGACGGACCGGTCGCGGTGCCGGGGTAGAGCCACACGCGGCCTTCGTCGGCCTGGCCGTTGTCGTACGCGGTGGCGGCGATGAGGATGTCGCAGTAGCCGTCGCCGTTCACGTCGCCCGCACCCGCGACCGCCGCGCCACCATGCGCGCCCATCTGCGGCACCGAGAGCGCCCACTCCGGCGTGTCGCTCGGTCCGAGAATGTGACCGAGATACACGGAGACGCGGCCTTGATCCACGAGCGGCACGTCCCCGAACGGCGTGCCGACGATGAGATCGTCGAAGCCGTCCGCGTTGATGTCACCGGCGTTCGCGACGGACGTGCCTTCGTTCGCGTCGATCTGATTGCTCTCCGTCGTCCAGATCGGCGCCTCTGTGAGGCCCGTGATGGTGCCGCCGAAGAGAGCGGAGCTTCCTTCGCCGCTCTGTCCGTTCGCGAACTGCGGCACGCCGACGTACACCTCCGCGAGACCGTCTCCGTTCACGTCGCCCGCGGAGGACACGGACGCGCCGAAGTGCGCGCCGAAGATGTCGGACTCGCGCGTCCACGCGGGCGCGGTGTCGAGTCCCGCGGGGCGTCCCAGATACAAGTAGCCGCGGCCTTCGTCGGTCTGTCCGTTGTCGTAGTCGGGCGCGGCGATGACGACGTCACCGTATCCGTCGCCGTTCACGTCGCCGGCGTAGGTGAGAGCCGCGCCGAGATGTGCGGCCGTTTGCCCGCCGAAGACCGACCACGCCGGCGTGGATGCCAGTCCGCTCGGCGATCCCAGGTACAAGAACACCGCGCCTTCATCGGGGAGCGTGCCGTCGTAGTTCGGCACGCCCACGAGGAGGTCGCTGTATCCGTCGAAGTTGACGTCCCCCGCACACGAGACGGCCGCGCCCGCGTTCGCGCCGGCCTGCGCGCCTTCGATCACGCGCACTTGGGTGAGCGCGGCCTGCGCGGTGTGCGCGCCGAGCACGCTGAACGCGAGGAGTGCGAGTGCCGCGCGCATCGTCGCTAGCGCTCGATCACGACGACGCGCGTGTCGTGCACCGCGCCGGTCGTCAGGCGCAGCGCGTACACGCCCGCGGGCACCGCACGGCCGCGCGCATCGCGTCCGTCCCACGTGAGGGACGACGGCGCATCGAGCGTCCGCACGAGCGCGCCCCGCGTGTCGTACACGCGCACGCGCAGCGCGGATGACGCGCCCTGCACGGCGATGTGCACCTCGCCACGGCTCACCGTGGGACGCACGTCGAAGCGCGACTCTCGCGCCGCAACCGGTGGAACGTGCGCGTCCGACGTGACGGGCATGCGGATGTCGCTCTCCGTGACCGCGTTCGACACGGGCCACATCCACGGCGTGCGCGGGAAGATCGGCGATCGTGTGACGTACCGCGCGCGCCAATGCACCACCATGTTCGAGGACCATCCGGCGGAGATCTCCGCGAGCGCAATGGAACTCCCGCTGCCGCCATTCGGCGTGCCGGTGTCCACGAACATGCCCGTCGTCGCGAGCGTACCATCCACGTCCGTGCCGAGCGGAGCGACGTCGTAGTGCAGCGCGACATCGGTGCGGCCATAGGGCGAACGGGCCGTTCCCAGCAACCGGAAAGACGTCGCCACATCCGAGAGTCCGAGCGCGACGACCGGCTTGGATGTGTTCACGCGCATTTGCCGTATGCTGCGATCGGCCCCGTCGCCGTCGTTGCCGAGGAAGAGGAACGCGGCGCCTTCGCCGATCAAGGGATCCGTGTAGTCGTTCGATCCGACGATGACGTCCGCGAATCCGTCGCCGTTCACATCGCCCGCGGACGACGCGCCCTCACCCACGCGCGCGAGCGGGCGATTGCTCTCGAACGACCAATCCGCGATCGTGTGCGGCCCGCTCGGTGAGCCGAGGAACAGGCGCACGATGCCTTCCTCCGTTTCGCCGTTGCCGAACATGGGCGCGCCTACGAGGATGTCGCTGTAGCCGTCGTTGTTCACGTCTCCCGCGCTCGCGACCGTCCCGACGAAATCGCCCGGCGTGCCCGTGTGCGTCCACACAGGCGACGCCTGCACACCGCTCGGCGAGCCGAGGTACACGTACGCGCGTCCCGCGTTGAGTCCGGGTCCGCTGAACTTGTTCGCGCCGACGATCACGTCGCTGTAGCCGTCGCCGTTCACGTCGCCCGCCGCGTTCACCCACACACCGAACTGCGCGTCCGCCAAGTCGCCCGAGCCGATCCACGCGGGCACCGTGTCGAGTCCCGCCGCGGATCCCAGGTACACGAACGCCTGGCCTTGATCGACCAACGCGCCGTCCGCTTGCCACGCGCCGACGATCACATCGCTGTAGCCGTCGCCGTTTACGTCGCCCGCGCTCGTGGCTTTGAATCCGTAGTTCGCGCCGTCCTGTTGTCCGAAGCGCGTCCACGCCGGCGTGGTGGACAAACCGCTCGCGGATCCGAGGTACACGTCCGCCCGCCCCGCATCCGGATGCCCGTTCGCGTCGTAGAGGTACGCGCCCGTGATCACGTCGGCGTACCCGTCGCCGTTCACGTCGCCGGCGCCCGCC
>CAZEPH010000098.1:0-8420 GCA_964514075.1 uncultured bacterium
TTCCGCGTTCGATCGCGGCATAGGTGTCGTCGCTTCCGTGCGAGAGCGCGCCGGACCCATTGTTGAACCACACTTCCACGCTGCCGCCCGTGCTGGTCGTCTTGCAGCCGGCCACCACGTCGAGATCGCCGTCGTCGTCCACGTCCCCGATGGCCTGGCAGCGCACCTCTCCCGTTATCGGGGACGACGAGCGGTAGTACGTACCGTTCGGACTCGTGGCGCTCGGGAACGTCCCGGTGCCGAGAACGCCTTGCGTTCCCAGCGTGGATTGATTGAACCACGTCTGCAGGGCGCCCTGGTTCGTTCCGCGTTTCACGCCCGCGATGAGATCTGGATACGTGCTTCCATTAGCGTCTATCGTTGCCGATTGCAATGTATACAGATCATAGCCGGAGATGCCGGTCCACGAGTGCGTCGATTGGAAGAGCGTCTGTCCGGCGTATCCATTCGGATAGCCGTTCCACCACGTGTAGAGGTTGTTGCTCGAGCCGGTCTTCGTTCCCACGACGATGTCCAGGTCGCGCTGGCCATTCACCGTCACGTACGAGCCTTCCTGCGCGTCGAGTTCGTTCGTCTCGATCAAGGCGAGCGACAGGACTTGGTCCGTCGCGATGCGAATCGGCGGAACATACGGCGGCAGCGTGTCGGTCTCGCCGCCCGTGGTGTCGAGCCCCCCACCTGTCGTGTCGCCGCCGCCACCACCACCACCGACGGGCGGGATCGTGGCGAGCGCAAGCACCGGCAAATACGGTGCGGCGCGTGGTGCCACGCGACCCGTGAGGGTGACGGTGCGATACGTCCCGGTCTCCTTTTGCGGGCGTGCGGTCTGCGTGACCACTTGCACGACCACGGTGGAAACAGCGGACACCTTGCCCCCTCCCGCCGGCTTGCCGAGCGATGAGTCCGCGACCGTGGCGCCATAGAATGCGTTCACGGGATCCGTGGTCGATCCTGCGAGCGACGTACCCGATTGCGTCAGATAGGTGAAGAGCGGTGTGACCGGCGTGCCGTTGGACGCGGCGTTCTGCGTGAGGCCGTACGCGACGATCGTTCCCGCGCCCGCGATCGGCGCGGCAGTCGAATCGATCGACGTGCTCGCGACCCGACGCAGTACGCGATCGCGCGGATTGAGCGTCCCTGCAGCCGTCGGGTCGTTGAGATTCTGGTCGAGGAAGTACGTGATGCGCTCGCCCGCATCGATGACGCTGTTCCCGTTCAGGTCGAATACGAACGTGAGACGATACGCGCTCGCCACCTCGATCGCGGGTTGCACGGTGTTGTCCAATCCATATCCCGCCGATCGTAATTCGCGGCTGATGGCGTCCAGCGCGGTGCGCGCGTTCTGCTGCGCTTCCGCAACGTCGATACTGGCGGCCTGCGCGCGCTGGTCGCGCGCGTAGAAGGTGTACAAGAACGCGACGACGATGGAGAACACGAGCAAACCAACCATCAACTCGATCAAGCTGAAGCCGAGCGCGCCGTGCTGGGAGATGTACCGGTGACGACCCTGGGTCAATTCTCCACTCGTCCTAGATAAGTGGTGACGACGCTCGAGCGCGTTCCGCCCTGCACCGTCCAGGTGGCGGTCACCGTGAGTTTCTTCAGCCCCGTCATAGGGCTGTCATCTGCAATCGTCCACGTGCGCGTAAACGGCCCGCTCTGATCCGTATACGTTCCCGCCGCGAGCGACGCGCTGTACCAGTCTGCCGCTTTCAGGTCTTCGATCTTCTGCGCCGCGACCGCCGTGGCCGTCGTCGAGTTGCGCGAACGGCTCATGACTTTCGATCCTTCGGGCATCATGCGCGCGAGCGCAAGGACACCCAGCGTCAGGATGGTCAGCGTGACTAAGATCTCGATCAGCGTGAATCCCGCCGACGCGCGTGCGCGGTGTGTCATTGCACCCACACTCCTCCCGTCGACGCGAGAACCGTGATCGTCTTTGTCCCGTGTCCCGTCAAACTAAGGGATCCACCCGCGAGGAGCGTGCCATTGGGGCGGAACACGAGAGAGTCTCCAGCGATGGGCAGGGTCGCGGAGTTTGTCCACGCAATGCTTTGCGGAATCGTGTAGGGGCCGCGCACTCTCTCGCTGGCGTCCACGACGCCGTCCTGATCGGTGTCGCTGTGCAATGTATACGTGCGATTCGCCCACTGGAATCGCACGATCACGTTGTTGTGCTCGGCGACCGCCTTGAAGCGCGCCACGCGCATGGCGTTCGTCACCTGCTCCGTTCCACCGAGCAGCGACGCCGTGGCCGTGTACCGTCGTATCGCAGGCAGGGTGAAGGTCAGGAGCGCCCCCACGATGAGCGTCACCACGAGCAACTCGATGAGGCTGAACCCTGCTGTGTCTCGCGTGCGATCGGTCATGACGTCCTCCGAGCATGAAAACGGCGCAAGTACCGTTCCGCCGCGGCCCGCACCCGCGGATCGGAGCTCCGTTCCGCCATCGCTTCCCAGAGGTGCACCGCGGAGGCGACGTCGCCCGCACGGTAGGCCGTCCACGCGGCGAAGCGGCGGGGCAAGTCAGGGTCGTCCGCGTAGGCCGCGGCGCGCTCGAAGTACGCGGTCGCGGCCGTTGGATTGTGACGCACTAGGTACTCGATGAAGCCGGCCTCGAACGGCAGTTCCCAGTTCGCCGGAAGCCTGTGCATCCCGCGCTGGAGCAAGCGAATCGCGGCATCCGGGTCGCCGGCATCTTGTGCGAGCACCAACGCTCCGAAGAGGTAGTTGGAGGAAAAGCGCGGATCCACGTCCGCGATCACCCGGAACACATGCTCGGCGCCCGTGTACACGCGGTCGCTCAAGCGGTGCTTGCCGTAATACTGAATCGCCTTGAGCCAGCACAAATCGGCGACCAACGTGTCGTAGCCGAGGCTCGCCGGCCGAAGCAGCGTACCGGAGGGGAAGAACACCAGTTCCTCCTGCACGCTCGCCGGCGTGCGCGGAGCGGGCAGTGGCAGAGAGCTCGCAAGGGAGAGAAGGAGCAGCGCCACGCCCACGCAGACGTATTGGGAGGTACGCGCGCCGAGCATCACGCGATCTCCCGGCGTTCGAAGGCCAGACACGCCAGCACCATGAGAGCGGTGCAATAGCACACGGCGTAGAGGCCCGCCGCAGCCAACTGCGCAACCGACACACCCTCGTTGTAGACCACCGCCGCCCGTCCGTTGAACATGTCGAGATGCGGAATGAGCACATACCCGATGCGCGCGATCGTTCCGCCGGCGTTTCCCAGCTCCGTGCTCCCGCGCAGGAGATCACTCGCCGCGTGTCCGACGAGGAAAGCCGCTCCGGTGAACGCGGCGGTCAGCCCCGGCGTGGAGAACGCGCAGAAGAGTGTCATCGTGGCGACCATCACTCCCAGTTCGCCCAGCGTGAGCAGGTTGGCCGGCAGGACGCGCCAGACTCCGCGGCCGGTCACCATCGCCAGCGTCCCGATGTGCACGCCCGTCAAGGCGACGAGTGCAACAGCGCCCGTGACGTACAGCCCGAGTGCGCGGCCCGCCAAGAATTCCGCGCGCCGCACCGGCGTTGCGAGGAGAGGAACCCACATGCGACGCGCCAATTCGTGCGTGAGAAGGATGCACCCGCACACGGTCACCACGAGTACCGGCGTGATGCTCGCGAGTGCCAGTCCCACGTCGACGACCACGCGCTCCACCTCGCCCAGCGCGAGCGGCGCGAGAAACACGGAGAGAACGATCGCGGCAGACGCGAGACACACCATCACGGCGGCCGTGCGCTCCCGTACGGTTTGCCGGCACGTCTCGCGTGCCACCGCGAACACGCGCTGCGTCGTGAGAGGCACGCTCACGCGCGCGCCTCGAGGTCCCGCACCGCCGTGCCGGAGCGCAGTGCGTCGGCCAGTGCGTACCCTCGCGGCGTGACGGTGGACACGTCGCATCCTGCGGCGAGCAGTAACCGAAGCGCGGAGGACACATCCGCGCGCGCGACCACGATCACGAGCGACCCGCCCGGACGCACGGCGATGTCCGCGCCGACGCCTTCGAGGAGGTCGCTCAGCGCCACGCTCGTGACGCCCGCGCGGGAGACGGTGATCTCCACCACGTCGTGTGCTGTATCGATCACGTCGTCCGGCCGGCCCGCGTGCAGGAGTCGGCCGTTCGAGAGCAGCGCCACGCGTCCGCACAACGACTGCACGTCCGGCAAGATGTGGCTCGAGAAGAGTATTGTCACCCCTTCGCGCGACAGCTCGGAGATCAACTCGCGGACGTCGGCGCGTCCGACTGGATCGAGTCCCGACATGGGCTCATCCAGGATCAGCAGACGCGGTTCGCTGAGGATGGCTTGCGCGAGCGCGACGCGCTGGGTGAGTCCCTTCGAGAGAGTGCGAATGCGCGCGTGCTGGTACGCGCCGATCGCAAGGCGCTCGACGACCCGCTCGATGGCCGACCGCGCCGCCCGCGCGCCCATGCCGTGGAGGTCCGCGGTGTAGCGCAAGACCTCGTGCGGCGTCAGCGATTCCGGACACGCCGTCACCTCCGGCACGTATCCCATCCGGCGGCGTGCCTCCGGTGATCCGAGCGGCAGGCCCAGGACTTCTCCCCCACCGCTCGTCGGACGGAGCAGCCCCAGGAGCAACTTGAGCAACGTCGTCTTCCCCGCGCCGTTGCCTCCGAGCAAGCCGTAGATCTCTCCCGGCTCCACACGCAGCGACACTTCTGTGAGGGCGACACGCGTCGTGCGCAGAACACCCAATCGAAACGACTTCGACAATGCGTCCGTGTGAATGATCGGTTCGACGCTGGGTTGCGGCGGTACGAGCGTGAGCACGGCAGGCGACCGCTGTGCGGGCATGACGACGCGGTCGGCGTCTTCGTCGAGGGGAACGGCCAATGCGCCGGCGATCATGCATCCGTCTCCGTGGGGAAGTCCGAATCGGAAATGCCGGAGCGGGGTCCGCGCGACGCGGGCCCCGCTCCGTGGATGATGCTAGTGACTACGAACCATTCGTCAGCGACAGCGTGAGGGCGGCGCTCGAGCCGTACCCGTTGATCGTGTAGCTGAGCGAGTCCGGTGCGTTGTAGCCGACGAGGCCCTTGGCGTTCGCGCTCCCGTTCATCCACGCGCCACCGCTGCCCGTGGCCTGCGTGAACGGGTTCTTGAACACCGTCGGCAGGCCCGCAGCGACGCCGGCTGCCGTCGTCGCGTAGAACCCGTCGTGCTGCGTCGCGTAGTCTTCCGCGGCGAGCTGGAACGTGTGCATGTTGCTCTTCACGGCACCTTCCTTCGCGCGGTTCTGCATCGCGAGGAAGTTGGGGATGGCGATCGCGGCGAGGATTCCGATGATGAGAACCACGATCATGAGCTCGATGAGGGTGAATCCTTTGTCCGTCTTGCGTCGCACCGTGTACTCCTCCTGCGCTGTCGTCGCTTGTTGCGCCCCGCTGTGAAGAGTGGCAATCGCTATGCCACGAAACGCGCCACCTTCAAGTTCCCATCGGGCACCGTGTTGGCAGGGACGGCGCTCGCGTGTGCGACAGTCGCGACTCGAATCTGTCCACTTGCCCTATGCAAAATGCGCGGTCCGTGCACTCCGCGCACGCCCGGCCGCAACGCAGACGGCCCGTCGCCGGGGCGACGGGCCGTCGGAGCGAACGCTCTCGCGGCACGCTACGGGCCGTTATAGAGCGACGTCGACAGCAGCGCCGAGGCGCCGTAGCCCGTAATCGTGTACTTGCTCGTGGAATCCGGATTCGTGGCGCCGTTGTAGCCGACGATGCCCCGTGTGTTCGCCGTGCCGTCCATCCAGGCGGCATTCGACCCGGACTGCGCGGTGAAGGGGTTTCGGAAAACCGTCGGCAGATTCGCCGCCACCGCCGCGGCAGCGCCTGAGCCGGCGGCGTAGGTGCCTTCGTTCTGGGTCGCGTAATCTTCCGCGGCGAGTTGGAATGTATGCATATTGCTCTTCACCGCGCCTTCCTTTGCGCGATCTTGCATTGCGATGAAGTTGGGAATCGCAATGGCCGCCAGAATCCCAATGATGAGCACGACGATCATGAGCTCGATCAAGGTGAATCCCGCCCGGACTCGCATCTGTTGCAATGTCGTCACGTGTGCCTCTCCACAGACCCCGCCGAGCGGCCGGCGATCCCGCCGCTGCTCGCTCGCGCTTCCTATACACCCGCGCCGGATAGGACGAGCCGCAAGCAGCATGCCGCGACCGCTACGCCGCGCGATCCTCTTCGTGCGATCGCGGATCCTGCAGTCCGTACGCGACGAGCTTGCGGTACAGCGTGGACGCATTGATGCCGAGTGTCTCGCTTGCGCGCTTTTTCTGTCCCTTGGTGTATTGCAGCACGCGCAGGATGTACTCGCGCTCGAGTTGCTCCAAGGTCAGTGACGGCACGTCCGCGGCGACGGCGCGCTGCACCATCGGCGATTCGTGACGCAAGTGCTCCGGCAGGTCTTCCGGATCGATCACCCCGTTCTCGTCGAGGATCACCGCACGCTCGATGACGTTTTCGAGTTCACGCACGTTGCCTGGCCACGGGTAGCGCTCGAGGAGAAGCATCGTGTCGCGCGGGACGGTGCGCAGTCGATCACTCTCCGCGTGCCGGCGCATGAAGTGATCCACGAGCATCGGGATGTCGGAGCGTCGCTCGCGGAGCGCGGGCAAACGCAGAGGGATCACGTTCAACCGATAGTACAAGTCGGCGCGGAAGCGACCCTCGGCGACGGCTTTCTCCATTTCGACGTTGGTGGCCGCGACGAGACGCACATCGATCTTCACCGCGCGGCGTCCGCCGACGGGCAGCACCTCGCGCTCTTGGAGAGCGCGCAGGAGCTTCACCTGCGTGTCGAGCGGCATCTCCCCCACTTCGTCGAGGAAGAATGTTCCCCCCTCTGCCACGATGAACAACCCGGGTTCGTCGCGCACCGCGCCGGTGAACGATCCTTTTACGTGACCGAACAGGTTCGACTCGAGCAAGTCCTTCGGGAGAGCACCGCAGTTGATCGATACGAACGGACCGCTCGCACGCGGGCTCTGGTAGTGAATTTCCTGCGCGATGAGTTCCTTGCCGGTTCCATTCTCACCCGTGATCAGGATGGTGCTGTCCGTGGCCGCGACGCGGCTCACGAACTTGTAGACCTTCTCCATCTCCGGGCTGGAGCCGACGATCTGCCGCTCACCGTGCGTGCGCTTCAGTTGCTTCTTCAAGTACTGGTTCTCGCGCTGCACGCGCTTCATGGCGAGCGCATTCTTCACAACCAGCTTGATGTCGTCGTTCTTCGCCTTCTTCTCGAGATACTGAAACGCCCCCTTGTTGAGCGCGTCGATGGCCGTCTGCTGTGATGCGTATGCCGTCATGATGACGACAGGCAGCGATGGATCGGCCTTCTTCAGGCTCTCGAGAACGGCGATGCCATCCATACCCGGCATCTTGATATCGGTGATCACGACGTCGACGGCCTCGGCGCGCACGCGCTCGATGGCCTCCTGCCCCGTGCTCACGGTCACGACGTCGTAGCCTTCCTTCGACAGCATGATGGACAGGAACTGCCGCATGCTCGGGTCGTCGTCGACAACGAGGATGCGCTCCCGCGCCGTGATGTCTTCCGTCGCTTCAGCCATGCGTTTTACGCGACCCTTTCTGCGCTCTGAACGTCCGTCGGCAGGACGAGCCGAATGCTCGTCCCGTCCCCGACCTTGCTCTCCACCTGGAGGCGCCCGCCATGTCGTTCCACGATCCGCGTGGCGATCGCCAATCCGAGACCTGTCCCCGCCTTCTTCGTCGTGAAGAAGGGCTGGCACACGTGTTCCAGATCCTCTGGAGCGATTCCAGCGCCCGTGTCCCGGACCTCGATCGCGAGATCCGCGCCCGGTGACGCCGGCGCCGTGACGGTGACGCTGACGCGTCCGCCTTGCGGCGTCGCTTCCATCGCGTTCACGAGCAGGTTCAGCAGCACCTGCCGGAGCGCGTCGGGATCGCCTTGCATGTCCTCCACACTATCGGGCGCGTCGAGCTCGATCGTGAGTGCATCATGCATCGCCGGGTGATGCTTCGCGGCCGCGATCGTGTCGCGCGTCAAAGCGACCGCATCGAACGACGTCATGGAGAGCGGCTTTTCCCGCCCGTACGACAGCAAGTCCGTGACGAACGCATTCAGGCGATCGCAGTCGCGCGAGATGATGTCCATGAGCTGTGCATTCACACCGGTGGGCTGGAACTCCCGCCGCAACACGTCCACCGAACCGCTGATCGGGTGCAGGCAGTTGCGGATCTCGTGCGCGATCCCGGCCGTGAGCTCACCGATCGCCGCCAGCGTTTCGCGCCGCCGCGCCTTCTCCTCGAGCGCGCGCGCGCGCGTCAGGTCCTGGAAGATCGCGAGTGCGCCCGTGACGTGGCCGTCCTCGTCGCGCAGCACGCACGTGCTGATGCCCACCGGCACGTG